>JAKSVV010000016.1 GCA_024407775.1 Clostridia bacterium | reverse complement strand
AAAGTTGCAGTAATAGGTAAACCTAATGCAGGTAAATCATCTCTTATAAATAGAATTCTAAAAGAAGATAGACTTGTAGTATCTGATGTTGCAGGTACTACTCGTGACTCAATTGATACATATGTTAAATTTAATAATAAAGAATATATGTTTATTGATACAGCAGGTATTCGTAAGAAAGGTAAAATTGAACCTGGTATAGAAAAATATTCACTTCTTAGAACTTTAGATTCAATTGATAAATGTGATGTTGGATTAATTATGATGGACGCTGAAGAAGGAGTAACAGCACAAGATACAAAGATTGCTGGTATGCTTCATGAAAAAGGAAAAGGTGCTATCTTAATTATGAACAAATGGGATCTTATCGAAAAAGATAACAAGACTATGAAAAAATATGAAGAAGATATGAACGAAGAATTTAAGTATATGGACTATGCTAAAAAAATGTTTATATCAGCTAAAACTGGTCAAAGAGTTGATAAGATTTTTGAAGAAATTGATAAGATATATGAAAATAGACATAGAAGAATTACAACAGGTGTATTAAACCAAGTTCTTTATGAAGCAATGGAATTACACGAAACACCAAATGATAAAGGTAGATATTTAAAAATTTATTACATGACACAAGTCGATGAAAATCCACCTACATTTGCTTTATTTGTAAATGATTCTAAGTTAATGCATTTTAGTTATTTGAGATATCTTGAAAATAAACTTAGAGAAAATTTTGATTTCTCTGGTACACCTATAAAATTATTTACTAGAGCAAAAGGAGACAAAGAATAATGTTTAATACAAGCGTTATTTATTTATGCATTATGCTTCTTATAATTGGTTACTTATGTGGTAACTTACATGGAGCATTTATTATAGGAAAATTATTTAAGAAACAAGACATAAGAGATTTTGGTAGTGGTAATAGTGGATCAACAAATGCTCTTAGAGTATTTGGATTCCGTCTTGCACTTCCTGCTTTTATAATAGATTTTGTTAAAGGATTTTTACCTGTATTTTTCGTTTGCGCAATTAGTGATTTATTATTAAAACTAATTGGTTGTTCAATGATTTATACAGGAGAAACAATTGCAATGTTAAAAACAATGATTGCATTTGGAATTATTCTTGGACACAATTACCCATTCGTTTTAAAATTTAAAGGAGGAAAAGGTATCGCATCTAGTGTTGGTATCTTAATGGGAATCAACTGGCTTGTTGGATTTATTTTTGGAAGTTTAATTTTAATTATTTCTTTCACAACAAAATATGTATCACTTGGTAGTTGTATTAGTTCATTATTACTTCCTTTCATTATGTATTTTATTACATGGGATAAAAATTATATTATACTTTCTGTATTCCTTGCAGTATTTGCACTTTATAGACATAAATCAAATATTGTTAGATTAAAAAATGGAACAGAAAATAAATTTGGAAAAAAGAAATAGAGGTACAGATTATGAAAAAAAATATTGGAGTTATCGGAGCTGGTTC
The DNA here is from genome assembly GCA_024407775.1 of Clostridia bacterium. Classification (GTDB taxonomy): domain Bacteria; phylum Bacillota; class Clostridia; order Lachnospirales; family JAKSVV01; genus JAKSVV01. The sequence goes on along the minus strand of JAKSVV010000016.1, from coordinate 17,431 downwards.
TTGGGGTTGCGCTCTTGCAATTCATCTTGCTAAATTAGGACATGATGTTACACTTTGGGCATTCTTAGAAGAAGAAGTTAAATCTATGAATGAAACAAGAAAGCATATTAACTTACCTGAAGCTACAATTCCTGATTCAATTGTTATTACAAATGATGTTGAAGAAACTTGTAAGGATAAAGATATTATATTAGTTGTAGTACCTTCAAACTTTATGAGACAAAATATAGAAATGATAAAACCTTATGTTAAAGATAATCAAATTATTATGAATGCATCTAAGGGTATCGAAGAAGGAACACTTTGTACAATGACTGACATCATTAAAGATGTATTACCTAATAATGTTTGTGCAACATTATCAGGACCAAGTCATGCTGAAGAAGTTTCTAGAAATATAATGACTACAATTACTATTGCAACAGCTGATGAACAAGTTGCTAAGATGTTACAAGAAACATTTAGCTCAGAAACATTTAGAGTTTATATTAATCCAGATTTAACTGGTGTTGAACTTGGTGGTTCATTAAAAAATATTATAGCACTTGCTGCTGGTATTGCTGATGGAATGGGACAAGGTGATAATGCTAAAGCTGCATTAATTACAAGAGGACTTGTTGAAATAGCACGTATCGGTGTTGCTATGGGATCAGATCTTAGAACATTCTACGGACTATCTGGTCTTGGAGATTTAATTGTAACATGCAACAGTATGCATAGTAGAAATAGAAGATGCGGAATTTTACTTGGACAAGGTAAAACTTTAGCAGAAGCTATGGATGAAGTTAAGATGGTTGTTGAAGGTGTAAACAGTGCAAAAACTGGACTTGAACTTGCTAAAAAATATAATATAAGCGCACCTATTATTGAATCTATAAATAAAATTTTATTTGAAGATAGCGATGCAAGAAAGGAAGCAATTGATTTAATGACTAGAACAAGCAAAGCAGAATTTGAAGCTGAAGCAAATATGTTCAACGTTATTAAATGGGAAGGAGCTAATTAATAATGTTTGTAGATAAAGTTAGTATATACATCAAAGCCGGTAATGGTGGAAATGGAGCAGCTACTTTTAGAAGAGAAAAGTTTGTTCCTAATGGAGGACCAGATGGTGGAGATGGTGGTAAAGGTGGAAGTATCATCTTTAAAACTGAAGAAGGTATGACTACACTTTATGATTATAAAAACTATAGAAAATTTAGAGCTGAAGATGGTGCTCCAGGAACTGGTGGTAACTGTCATGGTAAAGATGCAAAAGATTTAATTATAAAAGTTCCAGTAGGAACAGTTGTTAGAGAAGAAACAACAGGTAAAGTTATCTGCGACCTTAATGAAAAAGATATGGAGTATGTAATCTTAAAAGGTGGACGTGGAGGTCTTGGTAACCAACACTTTGCAACATCAAGAAGACAAGCTCCAAGATATGCAGAAAAAGGTGAAGAAGGAAAAGAATTAAATGTTATTCTTGAAATTAAAATGATAGCTGATGTAGGACTTGTTGGTTTCCCTAATGCAGGTAAATCTACAATCTTATCTGTTGTTACAAATGCTAATCCAAAAATCGGAGCATATCAATTTACAACATTAATACCTAACCTTGGTGTAGTTAAAACAAGAAGTGGTAAATCATTCTTAATGGCTGATATACCAGGACTTATTGAAGATGCACATAAAGGTGTAGGACTTGGACATGAATTTTTAAAACACGTTGAAAGAACAAAAGTATTAGTTCATGTTGTTGATGTTGCAGGAACTGAAGGAAGAAATCCTTTAGTTGATATTATGAAAATAAATAATGAACTTGAATTATATAGTGATAAATTAGGAAAGAAAACTCAAATTTTAGCATTAAATAAAATTGATGTTTTAGAAGATGATAAAATTATTAATGAAATAAAAGACGAACATCCTGATGTAAAAGTGTTCCCTATATCTGCTGTAGCTCATAAAGGTCTTGATGATTTATTTGATGCAGTTGCAGAAGAACTTGAACATCATCAAAATGAAGAAACTAAATTTAAACAAGAATTCTTCATTGAGGATATGAAAGATCCATATCAAGATGCACCATATATTGTTGAAAAACTTGAAGATGAAGTATTTGAAATTTCAGGACGTGGTGTTGATAGAATGATGGGATACACAGCAATTGATACTGAAAAAGGATTTGCATTCTTACAAAAATATCTTGAAGAAAAAGGCATCATTGATGCTCTTAAAGAAAAAGGTATTAAAGAAGGCGACACAGTTTATATTGGTAATCAATCATTTATTTATTATGAATAATAAAGTAGAATATTTATTATATAGAACCCTAAATTTAGGGTTCTTTTTTAATGAAATGCCTTATTTAAAGCATTTCGAGGGGCACTGAAATACTCAAAAATTATTGACAAATATTGGAAATTCTGATATAATATACGTACCTTAATTTGAAATTTTTATCAAATTTCACTTATAAGTTTAATATATAATTACTAGATAAATTAGAGTATGTAACTATTAACAAGGCTCCGGCCTGCACCTTAAGAGAGGCGATTTATATGAAGAGACATTTATGTATTTTATTATCGTTCCTTATGGCATTTACATTGCTTATTGGATGCGGAACAAAGTCATCACCAAAAGATGAAATCAAACTTAATATAGCTACGGCTTCAATTCCTAGACTTGATGATAGTCTTAATGACCTTAATGCTACAGCTAATATGTCTATTAGTTCATATCTTGTTTCAAGATCTTATTTTGAAATGATTTGTAATTATGACATCGAAAATGGCAGCGCTGAGGAACTTGAGGATCTTATTAAAAAGGCAATTAAGTCTTTTGAAAACTCAGAAATGATGAGTAGTAATTTATCAAGCATGGCTGATATTACAGAAAAAACTTTTTCATCACCTTCAGTAAAAGGAAAGTATGAAGAAGCAAAAGCAGCCCTCGAAGATTCAAAGTCGTTTGAAAATCCATTTGTACTTAAAGTATATGCTGACGAAAAATCAGATGCTTTAGCAGAAGCTCAGAGAATAGTTGATATCTATGACAATGCACCTAACATGCAGGGTATTAAAACTTTAGCTTCTCAGCTTAATACTGATTCAAAACATGCATATGCAACACTTAAACAGTCCCTTGCAATCCTTGAAGGAAATGAGTATGAAAAACTTGCAGATAAAGAGCAGAGTGCAATTACTACTTGTATAACTTTAAAGGCAGCGGGAACAACAGCAGGTTTCGCATTATCTATTATGACAAGCGGTGGAGCAACAACAGCTTTTGCAAAAGTAATGGAAAGCGGTGGTATTATACTTAATGAAGTTAATACAATTTGTGAAGTTGGAACGGCAACATCTACTATCATAACAGGTAGTGAAAAAAATTGTGTAGCAAGAGCATTCACAAATCTTGAAGATAAACTTGCACCAGCATCATCAATCATGGGTCTTTATGGTTGTGCTACAACAAAAATTTCTACTGATATGGAAATACATGAAATTTTTAATTTTGTTTCATTTGGTGTTCCTGAAATTTATTCCGGAGTAACTGATGGCAAAATACTTGGCGGATTAATTGATTTTAATTCAAATGATAATTCGCTTGATGTAACATTTACTAGTGCTAAAGCTGGTGAAAATTCTGATAGTGCATCAAGTGCATTTAATGATATTTCAAATGAAATAAAACTTCCAAGTAGTGTAACTAATAAAGTTAATGATGTATTAGTTAATGATTTTGATGAAGTGAAAAATGCAAATCTTGGAGATGAAGATTTCAATAAACTCTATGATGAGATTATTGATCTTAATGCTGCTTGTGATCCTAATAGTGATGAGTATGCATGTGATGATGTTATGTCAGACATTTATGATGATGTAAAAGAAATTGCAAATGAAGAATCAATTGATATTTCTGAATATGAAATAGTTGATGATTTTGATTTTGATGATTACGATTATGAATCTGATTATGATGATTCTGATTATGAAAAAAATCCATTCAGTGATATGACAGTAGTAATAGAAGATGTACCTTCTGATTATGATGATGGTGATCTTGCTGTAGTAGAATCTGGTGGTAGTGATTCTGATGATTATGATACAGATGGAATTGATGGTATCGTAGATATCGAAGATGAAACAGATGTATCAGATTCAGATCCTAATGGTATTCCAACAATAGATGAAATTTGTGGTTACTATGATTATTGGGGAGTCGATTTTAATGGCGACGATCTTCATTTTTCAAATGCTAATATCACAAAGAGTGGAACAGGAGTACACATCGTTGATACAATGCTCGAGGGAGAATTTGATCTTCCTTATAATAATGGAATATTGTATATTGAAGAGGATGGCGCAAGTGCTACTTATTCATTTTGGAAAGAAAATGGAATAGTTAAATCAAAACTTGTTATGAGTTTTGGTGAACTTGGAACATTTGATTTCTATGCAACTAAACAGTAATTATATTTAAATTTTAAAAAAATGAGAGCACAATTTTTGTGCTCTCTATTTTTTAATTCTTTTTTTAAAATTTCATTTGATCTTCAATGTTTATATTTGTACTCATTGGTTTATAAATTCTTTCATCTTCAGTTTTTGATTTCATATGATATCCTATAATTTCAGATACATCAGTAACTGCAACGAATGAAGCATTAGATTCACATATACTTCTTAATTGGTTAAGTTCAAATTTACTTATAACACAATATAAAATTTTCTTTCCTTTACCTGTTACGTAACCTTCACCTGACCATTGTGTACATGTTCTTCCGAGTTCATTATAAATTCTTGTTCTAATTGTTTCTGCATTATCAGTAGTAGTAAATATCATAACACCTTTTTCGTGTTCAAATCCATTTTGTACTTCTGTCATAATAAATGATACTATGATATATGTTAATATTGAGAACAATGTTCTATCTATTCCAAATAAGAAACCTGCACTTCCATAAATAAATATATTGAAAGTTAAAATAATATTTCCTATTGTTACGTGTAATTTTGGTGATATAACCATTGCGATAATTTCTGTTCCGTCTAGACATCCACCAAATTTTAATACTAAACCAACACCTATACCAAGTATAAGTCCTCCAAATGTAACAGCAAGTAAGCTTTCATCTGTAACTTCTGCACCTTTGAAAAAATCAAGAGCTAATGAAAATACTGTCATTGAATAAATTGATTTTGTTACAAATATTTTCCCTTTCTTTTTTGCTCCGAATAATAGGAATGGAATGTTCATTACCCATGTTAAAATTGAAAGTGGCAGTTTAGTTAGTGCTTCGATGATAATACATATACCAACTACTCCACCATCAAGAATCATATTTGGTGCAAGGAACTTTTGAATTGCAAAAGCTGCAATACATGATCCAATTGCTAAAGCTACAAAGTGAAAAACATATGTTGTTGTTAATGAATATAATCTTTTTAATAAATTCATTTTTTTCACCTCTTATGTACAATTATATAACGTCTAATATTTAAGTCAATAACATTTATACTTTATGATGTATATTAATTTTAACTTATATATATCATTTTAGAATTTTATTTGTATATGATATTTTTTTATTATATAATATATATAAATGGACGAAATTATGGCTCATATATACGGAAAATATAATTCATATGAAGAAATAGAAGCTATTGTTAAAACTTTAGAAAAAGAAAAAAGATTTAATCATTCATTAGGTGTTGTTGAAGTATCTATAAAACTTGCAAATCTATATGGATGTGATGTAGAAAAAGCTAGAGTTAGTGCAATTTTACATGATTGTGCTAAAAATTTATCTGATGAAAAAATAAATGAATTTTGCACTAAATATAATTTAGATTTTTCTTATTTAGATTTATATCCAAATATTTTACATAGTCATCTTGGATCACTTTATGCAAAATATGAATTTGGTATTGATGATGAAGATATACTTAGTGCTATAAAATATCACACAACAGGGAAAGCTGATATGTCATTACTTGAAAAAATTATTTTTCTTGCAGACTTTTTAGATCCTGGTCGTGATACATCAAATTATCAAGAAACTTTTGATAAAGCTAATAAGTTAGTTTATGAAAATATTGATGAAGGATTAAAATTTGTTCTTCAAAGAACTATATTTCATCTAGAATATAAAGGAGTAGATAATATACATCCTGATACAAAGGAAGCTTATGATTTCTATTGCTTTAATAGCTAAGATGATATATACTTATTATTGATTTTTCATTTACATATGATAAAATCAAAGTATAGGTTATACCTAAATATTATGAAAGACGGTAAAGAAATGTTTGATATATGTTTACTTGGTACAAGCGGTATGATGCCCTTACCAAAAAGATTTTTATCATCAGCTCTTTTTAGATTTAATGGAAATATGCTTCTTATAGATTGTGGTGAAGCAACTCAAATTACTTTAAAGATGCTTGGATGGGGATTTAAGAATATTAATACAATTTGTTTTACACATGTTCATGCAGATCATATAAGCGGATTACCTGGTATGTTACTTACATTATCTAATTCAGGAAGAGAAGAAACACTTAATATTATAGGACCTGTTGGTATAAAAAGAATTTGTGAAAACTTAAGAGCAATTGCTCCTGATTTAACTTTTGATATAAATTATATTGAATTTGATCAAGGTGAAAATCAAATTGTAATAGATGATTTTGTTATAAATACACTTGGTGTTAAACATGGTGTTAACACATTAGCTTATAGCATATCAATTCCTAGAAAGGGAAAATTTAATTTAGAAAAAGCAGAAGAATTAAATATACCAAGAACATACTGGCATGTTCTTCAAAATGGTGAAGAAATTGATGGATTTACTCCAAGTATGGTCATGGGTGAAGAAAGAAAAGGATTTAAAGTTTGTTACTGTACAGACTCAAGACCAACTGATGAATTACCTAAGTTTGTTAGTGATGCAGATTTATTTATTTGTGAAGGTATGTATGGTGATAGTGAAGAAAAACAAAAAGCAATTGATAGAAAACATATGATGTTTGAAGAAGCAGCTACTATTGCTAAAGAAGGAAATGTTAATGAATTATGGCTAACACATTTTAGTCCATCATTAACAAATCCTCAAGAGTATATTAATGTTTGCAAAAATATTTTCGATAATACTATTATAGGAAAAGATAGAATGACAAAAACTTTAAAATATGAAGAAGATTAGTGGAGGTTATATGAAGAAAGTAATTATTGGGTTAGCTATTGTTGCATTCTTTGCAATTGCTATTGTTGGATTTTTAAATCAACCACAAAGAGTTACATCTAAAATTAAAGATGAAGAATATACAGAAATAATGGAAACAGAATTAAAATATGATTATCCTGAATCACCAATGGATGTTGTTAAAGCATATTGCAGAATTGAAAAACTACTTTATAGTTATAAATTTGAAGGAAAGAAAGCATCAAGATTTGATGATTTAATCAATCAACAATTAGAATTAATTGATAATGAACTTATAGATTTTAATGGTGGAAGAGATAAATTTATTATTTCTAAAAGAGATTCTATAAATCAATTTTTAGATTTAAAAAGAAAAGTTGTTGATGCAAAATTTAGAACAGGTAATGATACATTATCTGAAGATAATCAAATTTTAAAATCAATTGATGTTATCATGTATGTTAATGCAGGTGGCGGAGATGATATTTATATGAGATATATTTTAAAAAGAGATGATGAAAGACGTTGGAAGATTGTATCATATAGTCCAATTGAAAAATTCTCTTTAAATTAAGAAGATAAATATTTATATACGAAAAGGAAATAATTAATTATTTCCTTTTTTATTTTTTGACTAATCGTTATTATTGAAAAAAAGATAAGGTTGTGATAAAATAAAAAGAGTAAAAAATATAAAAGAAGGTTAGATATGCAAGATAACAAAGATGTTAAGATTTTGGCTATTGAATCTTCATGTGATGAAACATCAGCAGCAGTTGTTGTTAACGGAAGAGACGTTTTATCTAATGAAATTTATTCTCAAATAGATGTACACACTCTATATGGAGGTGTAGTTCCTGAGATAGCTTCAAGAAGCCACGTTGAAAAGATTAATACAGTTATAGATGAAGCATTAAGAAAAGCTAATTGCACATTAGATGATATAGATGCAATTGCTGTTACTTATGGTCCTGGACTTGTTGGTGCTTTACTTGTTGGTGTTAGCGCTGCTAAAGCAATTGCTTTTAGTACAGGTAAACCACTAGTTGGAGTTCATCATATTGAAGGACATATTAGTGCTAACTATGTTACAAATAAAGATTTAGTTCCACCTTATGTTTGTCTTGTTGTTTCTGGAGGACATACTCAAATAGTTCATGTTAAAGACTATACTCAGTATGAAGTTCTAGGTAAGACAAGAGACGACGCTATAGGTGAAGCTTATGATAAAGTCGCAAGAGTAATAGGACTTGGATATCCAGGTGGACCTAAGGTTGATAAACTTGCTAGAGAAGAAGGAGAAAAGAGTGATCTTTCATTCCCTAGAGTATATCTAGATGAAAACTCATTTGATTTCAGTTTTTCAGGACTTAAGAGTGCTGTAATTAACTATATAAATACAGAGCAAATGAAGGGTCACGAAATTAATAAAGCAAATGTTGCCTATGAATTCCAAGAAGCAGCCCTTGAAGTAGTTGTTAAAAAGACTATTGAAGCTGCTAAAGCAATTGGATGTAACAAAGTGGCCATTGCTGGTGGAGTTAGTGCTAATACTAGATTAAGAGAACTTATGACTAATGCTACAAAAGAAAATGGTATGACTTTCTATATGCCTGAGTTCATTCTATCTACAGATAATGCTGCAATGATAGGAAGTGCCGGATATTATAGATATATTAATGGCACAAGACATGGATTAGATCTAAATGCTGTTCCAAATCTAAAAATGGATGCAGTTGATGCTGATTTAAGTACTATATATAATGAAGGAAAAAATTAAAATTTTACAGAAAAGTATTGATAAAAAGTGCGATAAAGCTTGTATTTATCGCATTTTTACTTTCTAAAAATCCGTATCGATTGGTATATATAAAAATATGTTAAAAAAATTGAAAATTTGTTGACATATATGGTTTTTTTATAGTATAATAAATATTGTCTTGTAGGGGTGTAGTTCATCGGTAGAATAAGAGTCTCCAAAACTCCAGAGGTGGGTTCGATTCCTTCCACCCCTGTAAAACCTATAAAGATTAATACTTATTATGGCGAGATAGCTCAGTTGGCTAGAGCACCTGGTTCATACCCAGGGTGTCGGGGGTTCGAATCCCTCTCTCGCTATTTTTTATTGCAATTTTTCCCTATTTTATAGGGATTTTTTTATTACAAAAATACCTAATTTTTTCTTCTATAATGTGTTGATTTTTAATACTTAAATGCTACAATTTATGTGATAAAATGAAAGGAGGGTAATAGTATGTTTAAGGTTAATAATATCTATAAAAAAGAAGACGATGAAGATATGCTAAATAATATTTCTTTTAGAGTAAAAGACAATGAGTCTCTTGGAATTATTGGACCTCATAAATGTGGTAAATCTATTTTGATGGATATATTAGCAGGCGTTAGTTTGCCATCAAGCGGTAACGTTGAACTAGAATATCAAAATATTTTTAATCCGCTTTCTTTTTATACAAAAAAAGATATAGGATATGCACCTCAAGAATTTAATTATTACCCAAACCTTACAGTTTATGAATTTTTAGATTATGTTGCAATATTAAAAGACATAGTTAATAAAAAAGAAAGACTACTTGAAGTTGAAAGAATTTTAGATCTATTTGATATTCAAAGATTAAGAAATAAACTTATGAAAAATTTATCTAGATCATATAAACAAAAAATAAATTTAGCTCAAGCATTTTTAGGTAATCCAAAAGTTTTATTATTTGATGAACCTACACTTGGATTAAACCCAGTTGATGCTAATGATACTAGAGAATTTTTAAAACGTGAATCAAAAGATCATATTACAATAGTAGCATCACATATCTTACCTGAAGTATCAAGTATATGTAAAGATTTAATTATTATGGATGAAGGAAAAATAATAGTTAATGATCTTGCTAAAAACTTATCAAAAGATTTCTGTCAAAGAAATATTTTATCTGTTGATACATGTGGTAACCTAAATGATGTCAAAGGAAAATTTGATGACTATGATGAAGTTCTTTTAATAGACTATATTCGTCGTGATGAAGAAAACTTTACTATTAGATTTGAACTTAAGAAAGATACTGATATTAGAAAAGAAGTATTTAGAGAATTAAATAGCCTTCATATGCCTATTAATAATATGACACTTGAACCTCTTACTCTTGAAGATCTATATGGTAGACTTGAAACTTTCGGTGAAATTCCTGAAGCTAAAATTAAAGCTGACAAACCAAAAGTTGTTGATATAAAAACAAAGAGATTAAAGAATATGGAGGATAAGTAATATGTTTTTTAAAATTAAATTTTTAGTTAAAAAAGAACTACTAGATTTTTTATATTCATTTAAATTTTACTTATTCTTATCATTATATTTATTTATCTCAGGTTACTCAATAAGTAATTATGTATCAACTCATAATACAACAAACATTGAAGGGGTATTTCCTAATATACTATTACTAATAATAGTATTTGTTCCTTTTATGTGTGTTAAATCTATGAGTAAAGAATATAAACATGGTGGTAATAAAATTATCACGGCTAGTCCAACTACGAATATTGAAATAATAATTTCAAAGTTTATATCAATTTATTTACTTTGTATTTTAGGATTAACATGTAATGTTGTTCAATTATTACTAGTTAGATTTATTGATGTAATAAGTTATAGATTACTTGCATCAACATTCCTTGGATTTGCAATTTTATTATTTGGACTAGTTGCTCTTAATATATTTTTTGCAACACTTACATTAAACTCATATTTGAATTATGGTATAGCATTTGTATGTAATGTTGTAATATTTTTAATGAGTTACTTTATAGAATATATTCCAGGATTGATTTCACCAGTATATGCTTTTATAAGTTTATTTACTGATATTAAATCATTCTGGTTAATAGGAAAAGGAAGCTTATATCCTATTATACATTCATTATCAATAGGAATGATATTCTTATATTTATCTATTATGCTTTCAGAAAAGAGGTGGCATAATGAGTAAAAAAATAAATAGAGTACAATTTATTACATCATTAATTGATGCATTTAGAAATAAAACTTTTATACTTGTATCATTTATAACTTTATTTGTTCTTTGTATAATATTTTATACATTGCCAATGGATATAGACTTAACAAGAAATGATGCAAACTCTGTATCAAGACAAGCTAAAAGCATTGTTAAAGGATTAGATATTAAAGATGGAGATATTAAAGTTATATATTTCTCTGCTATAACTAATGCTGAAATTGATAATAGAGTTAATGATAGAATGAAAGTAGTATTTAATGAACTAGGAAAATATAATAGTAAAATTAAATATGAAATTATAGATTTAAGTAAAGCACCTGATGCTTTAGTTGAATATAATATGGCTGAAACAAAAAGTATATTAGTAATTTACAAAGATAAAATTATTACTATACCTTTTGATAAGTTTGTAAGTAATTATGATAATACACTAGAAGTAAATGCTGAAAAAATTATCATAGATGAATTTATTAAACTTAAAGATTTAGAAAACTATAAACTATATTATACAAATACTCATGGTGAAAGATTTGATAGTGTAGATTATTCTGATTTTAGAACACTAATAAAAAACTTGGGATACGAAACAGAACCAATTGATATTTCTAAAAAGATTCCAAGTAAGGTTAAAACACTTTATGTATTATCTCCTCAATATGATTTTACTGAAGATGAAGTTAAGAATTTAAGAAATTATGTTCAAAAAGGAAATAGTTTATTTATTTCATTATCAAGTTTAGCTTCAAAAGAAAATTTAGAAGAAGTTACACTTTGTGATAATTTAATTGATTTCTATCATGATATGGGAATTAATGTTGGAGATAAAATTATCGTAGACCAAATTCAAGATACAAAATTAATAGGTGTATATTCTCAATCTGATGAAGAAGCTATTAAACTTGAATCTTTAAACCCAAGCGTATATATGCCATCATCTAGAATGATGACAATAAGTACACTTGCTGATAAGTATGATATAACAGAAACTATGATTAGTGGAGAATTAAATAGTTATCCATTAATACTTAAATTAACTAATGAAAATACAAAAATATTAGTTAGTGCATCTGCTGAAATGTTTAGTAATGCATATCTAACTTCTAATAAAATATTTGGAACATATTTGATAGGATGGGTTGATAATTTTAGAACTAATTCTAAAATAAAAGGATTTGTTTATAAAGAATATTTAGCTGATCCTAATGAATTTAGACCTGCTTTGATTTTAGGTTTAATTGATATTATGATTCCATTACTTGCTCTTTATATTGGATATGAAATCACTCGTAAGAGAATTGCTAATACTAAGAGTAAGATTATGAAATAGTAGTTAAGTTAATGATGAAATTAATATTAAAATTAATATTAAAATTAATATTAAAATTATAATAAAAGAAACATCACTTTTAATAAATAAAAGTGATGTTTCTTTTTTCTTCGTTTCCGTATATATTAATCTCTTTACCTTTAAAAACTTTTCCTCTAACTTCTAAAAGTATTTCACTAGATTCGTTTTTATCTTTTGTGATAGTTAATGTTTGATCTGTATATATTTCACTACTAAATTCATCTCCATCAAGATATGAGTTATCAAATATTTTAGATAGAGATACTAAATCTTCATTTGTAATATCCAAATGTAATTTGATTTCTTTAATACCTGTTATATCATGTGATGCTGAATTTGGTATCATTGCTTTTTGATAATTTAATAAATCTGTTGATGTATTAATTTCTCTAAAACAAATTGTGAAGTTTTTATCTTTGAATGGTTTAACATATATGTATTGAAATTTTGTTTTGCAAGGGAAGAAGAGTATGTTTCTTCTTGTTGCATATTTTGGTTTTGATACGTTAAAACCATTTTGCTTTAACTTATTATACATTTCTTTAACATTAGAACACATAAATGTTATCATATATAATTCTTCATCTTGTTTAATTTTATATTTACTTTTAATTTTTGATTCACTATTTATACTTATAGCTGATTCACCAATATAACTTATTAATGCTTTATATGGTTCTTCGTTATTATTAGTTTTTTTATTTTCTTTAAACTCTATTCCATTTAAGTTTATATTTTTATTATCAGCTAAATACATATGAACTATTTCAAATTTAATCATAATATTCACCTCAATTTTTATTATAAGGTAAAAAAATATAACCGCAAGATAACTTACGGTTATATATTATTTTTTTATTTATGCGACTGGTTCGAATTTTTCTTCTTCATCGTCTTCGTCGTCTTGTTTAAATATATCATCTGTTGGTTCAATTCCTGTATCGCCTTCTTCATACATAGGATCGATTAGGTTTTGACCATTATAATATTCTGTTGGTAATTCATATATTGCATCACCGATTTGGTCTTTAACATCTGGTGCATAATATGAACTTGGTTCATTTGGTCTTTGAATAAATACAACATTTTCTGCTCCAGGATCATTTGCGTTAGCTAGATAATATTTATCTTCAACTTTAACTGCATTTGCTCTTACGTGAACATCACAATATTCTGTTGGAACTGTTCCTGTTAAGAAATATTCTGTATATGCTCTAGAACCTCTTGGATCACAATCACATAATCCTTCAGTTGCTAATTTACCTGATTCTGCACATACCCAAGCACTAGTTACATTACTTGGTCTTACGAAATCTTTATATGGAAGATTTGCGTGTACCTTTGTCATAACTCTTGCCCAAGCTTTTGTATGAATTGATTGGTCACCTCTAATTACTTTTGGTTGATCGTGACCTACCCAAATTCCTGCAACATAGTATGGAGTATATCCAACGAATGTTAAGTCTTTTGAGTCTGTTGTTGTACCTGTTTTACCTGCAACGTATTGTCCTGATACATTTGCAGATCCACCTGTACCACCAGCTATAACATCATGCATCATTGTTGTTGCAATATATGCTGTACCTGGATCTATAACATCACTAGTTGATGTTGTTTTTTCTAATATTATATCACCGTTACTATTTGTAACTTTTGTATATAGGATAGGAGTATTTAAAACTCCACCGTTTGCTATTGCTCCATATGCTGATGTTAATTCCATGATAGTAACACCATCTGTTAATCCACCAAGTGCAACTGATGGGCTCTTATCTGAGAATACAAATCCATCAACATTTCTTGATTCAACTAAAGTTGTGAATCCAAATTTCTTTAAGTATTCAAATGAATTATCTAGACCTACATCCATAACTGTTTTAACAGCAACGATGTTCATAGAATCTCTTGTACCATCTCTTAATGTAGATAGTCCTCTATAGTTTGGTCCTGAATACCAGTTTTTAATTTCTTTGTTTCCGTAGTTTACTAAGTAGTAAGGAACGTCATCTTGTACGCTAGCTGCTGTTTTAATTTTCATATCAATTGCTGGTACGAATGCAGCAAGTACTTTAAATGTTGATCCTGCTTGACGAGGAGATTGAGTTGCTCTGTTTAATCCTCTGTTAATATTTTTATCTCCACGACCACCTGCTAGACCTTTAACGTGTCCGTTAGTATAATCGATTACTACCATTGATGCTTGTGGTTGAAGAATTAAATAATGTGATTCATTTAATACTTCATCTGTTTCGTTCATTAATTGTGCTTTCATTTCGGCAATCTTTTCATTAATAATTGCTTCATCCTTAGATGTGATGTTAGCAGTTTTTTGGAAGTACTTTGGAGTACCATCTGCTTTTTGAATATCTAAGTTATATACTAATTGATATTCAGCTCCGACTGTAGCAAAATCACTTTGGCTATCTACGAATACTGAATCAATTGAATCTTGTACATGTTTATCCATTGTTGAATAGATGTTTAATCCACCACTATAAATTAAGTGAGTAGCAGCATCTTCTGTTAAACCTTTTTGTTCAACTAAATCTTTTGTTATGTCTTCAATAAGTGCATCAACAAAATAACTATTTGTAGTATTAGTAGCAACATAGTTTGTGTTGTGTTCACTAACACCAACGTATGGGTTTGCTTCTAATGATTCTTCATATTGTTCTTTTGTAATGTCACCATTATTTTTCATGTATTTTAAAATTATTTTTCTTCTTTCATTATTTGAATCAGGATTTGTTACTGGTTCAAGGTGAGTTGGTGATTGAATGATAGCAGCAAGAACTGTACATTCATCAAGATTTAATTCAGATATATCTTTACCGAAGTATCTGTTAGCTGCAGCTTGTACACCGTAGCATCCTTTACCAAATCCAACTGTATTTAAATATAATTCTAAAATTGTTTCTTTTGCTTTTTCTTTTCCGTATTCAGCTTTTAATTTACTTTCAAGTACAGTTGCTAAATACATTTCTCTAATTTTTCTGTCGATTTTTTTATCTGCTGTAAGAACGTTGTTCTTAATTAATTGTTGAGTAAGTGTACTAGCACCTTGTTTTTTACTTAAAGTACAAATATCTATAACAAGTGCTCGAGCAAGACCAATAAAGTCTATACCATTGTGTTTATAGAATCTTTTATCTTCCATAACTAATACAGCTTGTTGCATGTATTCTGGAATTTCATCTAATTCTTTATAAACTCTGTTTGATGAACCATCATGTAATTCATCAACTCTAACTCCGTCATCATCAAAGATGATTGTTGAGTATCCATCAGGTGATACTGTTTGAGCATTAATATCAGGTGATGTTAAAATTATTTTTAATATGTAAGCAAGTGCAATACCTAGTACTGCGAATGCTGCTATTAAAATAAGTGATAAACTTGATCTTAAACGTTTTGCTCTTAATTGTTTCTTTTTCTTTTTTGACATTCTTGAACTTCTTGAATTTGAATTATAAGAATTTCTTGAATTCATTTGATTTGTTGCCATTTTACCCTCCATATTTTTATCGATTTTTAATGACTTTATATATTATATCAAACTAATGGGAAAAGTAAAGTAAAAAATCGAATTCTTGATTCTAGGATTTATGCGGGTTTGAAGGGTGTTTTTTTGGATTTCTTCCCCTACGGTAGGGCTAGGGGAAGAAAAATCGTTCCTTAAGTCGACTTTTTGGCATTTTCAAACTTTTGGGGATGCTAAACCCCACATTTGGGGAAGAAACTATTTATTTTTTTCTCTTAATATTCTATTATTTCTTTCAGCTAAAAAAATATGAAAAGAGGTGAAAATGAAAAACAAATTTAAAAAGATTACAGTTTTTACATTAATATTTGCTTTTGCAATGTCTATCTCCATTTTTGCAAAAACAATATATGATATGCAAAACATTAATAAGGAAGTAGTAAAACCAACTTCTAATTTTATGATTGAATATGAAAGACCAAATGGCGATAAGGGAACGCTTTATGCTAATGATAGATTTTATGATTCATCAAGATATTCATTTGATCAAAAACCTAACAGTGTTACTTTAGAGTATGGTTCTAAAATTAAAATAGTAGATTTATCAGAACCTGGTGATGGAACAAAAATAAATTGGTATGACTTTCAAATGTATACACCAACTAAAGATAATTTAATTTATACAAAAAATAAAAGTGATTTTGAAAAAACATATATGTTAAATGAGAGCGGAAACTATAGTTTCTATTTATCTGTTATGGATAATAATCCAAATGTTAATGGTTATGATAACTGGTCAATTAATGGAAACCATAGATGGCTTTCTGAAAATAGAAATAATAAATCACAAATGTTTTATTGGTATTTCTCACAAGCTGATGTTTATGTGCTTGGAAAAGATGAAGAAATAATTGAAGAACCAGAAGAACCTATAAAACCTGATGAACCTATTAAACCAGAAGAACCTGATGAACCAATTGAAGATGAAGAAATAAATACACCACCAAGTGTAGATATTATTTCTCCAAAAATTTTATATCCTATTGAAATAACTTCAAAGGGTAAGAAAGAAAATATTATTATTTTTAGATACTATGATGATGAAGGCGACAAGATGGATGCATGCTCATATGATGTGTTTAATATTACTCATGGAAAAGTTTTAGTTGATACAAAAGATATGATAACAACTCAAAGAGACATGTATGTATATATTGAAGGTGAGATGAACGAAGAATTTCAAATAGATGTTCTTGTTTGCGATAGTGAAGGAAATGTAGGTAAAAATAGTATTAAAGTAAAAATAGATGAAATGTTTCCTGATGCAAGATTAGAAAATAATGATAGAACTTATTTAGATGATGATTTAGATATTG
>JAKSVV010000015.1 GCA_024407775.1 Clostridia bacterium | reverse complement strand
AAATTAAAATATTTTAAAAATTTTAAAACAAAATATAGTATTTAAAAATTATTTATTTACAATATTACTCAGAAAATATATTTTTGTTATAGATGAAAGGAGCAAAAAATGATTTATTCTAAACAAGTAGAAGAAATGTGCCCTGTTGCAAAGGGTGCTAATCATGGACCTGCACCAATTCCCGAAGAAGGTAAGTGGGTACAAGCAAAAGAAATAAAAGATATTTCTGGATTCACACATGGTATTGGTTGGTGTGCACCACAACAAGGAGCGTGTAAATTATCACTAAATATTAAAGATGGTGTAATACAAGAAGCATTAGTTGAAACATTAGGATGTTCTGGTATGACACACTCAGCAGCTATGGCTGGTGAAATTTTAATTGGTAAAACAATTCTTGAAGCATTAAACACAGACTTAGTTTGCGATGCTATCAATACAGCAATGAGAGAATTATTTTTACAAATAGTTTATGGTAGATCTCAATCAGCTTTCTCTGAAGATGGTCTTGCTATTGGAGCTGGTCTTGAAGATTTAGGTAAAGGAACAAGAAGCCAAATTGGTACAATCTATAGTACAAGTTTAAAAGGACCAAGATACTTAGAACTTGCCGAAGGTTATATCACAGAACTTGGACTTAATGAATACAATGAAATCATCGGATACAAATATATTAACTTTGGTAAGATGATGGATAATATTAA
This sequence comes from Clostridia bacterium, assembly GCA_024407775.1. GTDB lineage: Bacteria > Bacillota > Clostridia > Lachnospirales > JAKSVV01 > JAKSVV01. The sequence goes on along the minus strand of JAKSVV010000015.1, from coordinate 19,368 downwards.
AGCAGGAATGGATCCAAAAGAAGCAATTGATAAAGCTTCTGGTCAATACGGAAGATTTGATGAAGCCGTAAAGAAAATAGATCCAAGAAAAGAATAGGAGGTACAAGGTGGCATTATTTGAAGGATACGAAAGAAGAATTAATCAAATTCAACCAGTACTTGATAACTATGGTATAAAAGACGTCGAAGACGCAAAAAGAATTTGTGAAGATAAAGGATTTAATCCTTATGATATAGTTAAAGGTATACAACCTATTTGTTTTGAAAATGCATGTTGGGCATACACAGTTGGTGCTGCAATTGCAATTAAAAAAGGATGCACAAAAGCTGCTGATGCTGCTCGTGCAATTGGAGAAGGATTACAAGCATTTTGTATTCCAGGATCTGTTGCTGATGATAGAAAAGTAGGACTAGGTCATGGTAACTTAGCTGCAATGTTATTATCAGAAGAAACAAAATGTTTCTGTTTCTTAGCAGGACATGAATCATTTGCTGCAGCTGAAGGAGCAATTGGAATTGCTAACTCAGCTAACAAAGTAAGAAAAGAACCATTAAGAGTTATTCTTAACGGGCTTGGAAAAGATGCAGCTCAAATTATTTCAAGAATAAATGGATTTACATATGTTCAAACAGACTTTGATTTCTTTACAGGTAAAGTAAATGTTGTAAGAGAAATTGCTCACTCACAAGGTGAAAGAGCTAAAGTAAGATGTTATGGATGTAACGATGTTAGAGAAGGTGTTGCTATAATGCATATGGAAGGTGTTGATGTTTCTATAACAGGTAACTCAACAAACCCAACAAGATTCCAACATCCAGTTGCAGGAACATATAAGAAAGAATGTATTGATCTTGGTAAAAAATATTTCTCTGTAGCATCTGGTGGTGGGACAGGAAGAACACTTCACCCAGATAATATGGCAGCAGGACCTGCTTCATATGGTATGACAGATACTATGGGAAGAATGCACAGTGATGCGCAATTTGCTGGATCAAGTTCAGTTCCAGCTCACGTTGAAATGATGGGACTTATCGGAATGGGTAATAACCCAATGGTAGGAGCTACTGTTAGTGTAGCTGTTGCTGTTGAAGAAGCAATGAATAAATAAGATAAATACTATATAAATGCACCTTTTAGGTGCATTTTTTATTTATGATCAAAAAAAGTACAAAAAAAAATGCAAATAAAGTATTGATTTAATAGTGAATATGTCATAAAAATATAGTAAATATAAGAAAAAGTCTTGAAGAATAAAATTATAATTCTATAATAGTATTGATAGGAATATTTTTTCCTTCATTATATATAGTAGTGTGATGGAGATAATTATGAAATTAAACAACGGGATAATTTATACAACTGAAAATTGTATTGGATGTAATAAATGTCTTTCAGTATGTCCAGTACTTGGTGCCAACGTTGCTGAACGTAAAGTTTCAGGTAACGTTATTTTAGTAGACGGAAATAAATGTATTGCATGTGGTAGCTGTATTAAAGCATGTGAACACAATGCAAGAAAATATAGAGATGATACAGATAAATTTTTACAAGACATAGAAATAGAAGATTCAAATATTAGTGTAATTGTATCTTCAAGTTTTGCAAATCATTATCCAGATAAATATAAAAAAGTTTTAGGAGTTTTAAAAACTAAAGGTGTTAAAAATATAATTTGCGGAGACTTTGGCGGTAGAATTTCATTATGGGCTTTATTAGAATTTATTAAAGATAACAATAATAATGGATTCATTTCACAAAACTGTCCAGTTGTAATTAATTATATTTGTAAACATAAACCTGAATTAATTTCAAAAATTATGCCAGTACATTCTCCAATAATGTCAGCTGCTATATATCTAAAAAAATATAAAAACATGGATACAAAATTTGCATACATTGGACCATGTATTGCAAGAAAAGATGAAATAGATGATGAATCAACATTCGGATATATTTCTTATAATGTAACTTATAAAAATATCATGAAAGAAATTGAAAAATATGATTTAGATCAATTTGATGATGTTGAACCAGAATTCATCATGCCAGGATCAATGTTATTCCAAACACCTGGTGGTATGTCAGACTTATTTGAACATGTATTTGATGAAGATACATATACAAGACAAGTAAATGGTGTTAATAATATTTTCTCATACATTGATGATTACAAAAAGAGTATTATTGAAAGAAAAAAAATTCCTGATTTTGCAGACATAACTGCATGTACATGTGGATGCGAATATGGACCAGGATCAAGTTATTTTAATGACTCAAATGATGAAAGATTATTAATGCTTGCTAATAAAGAAAGATCAAAATTAGTAAACAATAAACATTCATTATATTATAAATATGGTAAGATTGAAAAGAATGTTAAAGAACTAGAATTAACATTTAGAAAATTAGATCTAAAAGATTTCTTAAGAAATTATTCTCAAGGAAAATTTGTTTATGAAAAATTAGTATCTAATGAAGAAATAGATAATGTATTCAAAGACATGGGTAAAGAGACATTGCATGATAAAACAATTAACTGTGGTGCATGTGGTTATAAATCATGTCGTGATATGGCAAATGCAATAGCAAGAGGATACAATCATAAATCAAATTGTTTATATTCAGTTAAAGATGATTTATTTAATGAAAAGAAAGAACTTACAAAAGTAATTGAAAAAATGAATGATGCTAAAGAAGAAGTTGAAAGAGTTAACCAAGCTAAAACTGATTTCTTAGCAAAGATGAGTCATGAAATTAGAACACCTATTAATGTTATTACTGGATTAACAGAAATATTAATAGATGAAGAAAAAGATGAAGAACTAAGAGCCTATGCAGGAGATATTAAAAATGCATCTAATGGTTTATTATCTTTAATTAATGACATATTAGATTTAACAAAAATTGAAGCAGGAAAAATTTCTATTCAAAATGCAGATTATGAAATTGAAACTTTAATAAATGATGTTGTTAATATTATGAAAGTGCCAATTGAAAATAAAGGACTTAAATTTAATATTAGTGTATCACAAGATATTTCAAGTATACTTTATGGAGATATGGCAAGAATAAGACAAATATTAATTAACATTTTAAATAATGCTTGTAAATTTACTGATGAAGGCTATATATCTTTAGATGTAACATCAACAAGACAAGATGATTATGAAATGTTGAAATTTGAAATTGCTGATACAGGTATTGGTATTTCAAAGAATGATTATGATAAATTATTTAGTGAATTTGAACAAATTCAAAATTCAAAATCTAAAAAGACAGAAGGAACAGGACTTGGACTCCCTATTTCAAAAAATTTAGCTAACTTAATGGATGGTGATATCACTGTTGAAAGTGAAGTTGGTAAAGGATCTAAATTTACTGTTACAATTATGAATAAGATTGTAAAAGAAAATGGAACTCTTGAAGTTGATAAGACAAAACAAATTTTAGATTTAGAAGCTAAGAACTTTGGATTCACAATTGAAAAAGCAAAAGTATTAGTTGTAGATGATAATGATATTAACTTAAAAGTTATGTGTCGTATCTTAAAGAAATATGGTATCGATGCACAAACTGCTGTTAATGGATTAGATGCAATTGAAGTTATTAAACGTGATAATTTTGATTTAGTATTTATGGATCAAATGATGCCTGAAATGGATGGTGTAGAAGCTACACAATCAGTAAGAGCATTTGAAGAAAAATATTATAAAGAATTACCTATCGTTGCATTAACAGCTAATGCGGTTGTAGGAAATAGAGAAGAATTATTAGAATCAGGATTTAGTGATTTCTTATCTAAACCAGTTGATATCAAACAACTAGAAAAGACATTAAAGAGATGGTTAAATAGTAAAATTGTTTCTGATGAAGCTCGTGAACAATATAATGAATTGATCATGAGTAAACGAATGGAATTTGAAGAAAAATTTGAAAAGATACAACAAGACTTATCAGTTGATGTATTACTTGGTATCACAAGATGTGCAGGTAGTGAAGACATTTATCTTGATGTAATAGAAACATTCTATGAAAGTGGTAAGAAACAATTATTATCAATAAAAGAATTATATGAATCAAAACAATTTATAGATTATAAGATTGCAGTTCATGGTGTTAAATCAGCAGCAGCTAATATTGGTGCTATGAAATTATCAGAACTTGCAAAGAAACAAGAGTTTGCAGTTAAAGAAGAAAATATTTCAGAACTTGAAAATTCTTATCCAGACTTCTTAAAAGAATTTGATAATGTATTAGAATTATTAAGTCCTTATGCAATTGGTAAGAAGATAATCTATGATGCTCAAGGAAAGATGAGTATAGATAAAGATGATATTATTAGATCTTTACATCAAACAGATTCTTGTTTAAATGCTTCTAATATTTTAAAAGCTGTAAGCGAATTAGATAAGATTTTAAAATTCTCTTACTTTGATGGAAGAGTATTAGAACTTGCTAACCAAGCAAGAAATATTTTAGCTTTTGAATTTAATATAATTAAAGGTAAAAAGAAATTAGAAGAAGCATTAAGTTTAATTGAATCAGATAATTAAATTTTATATAAGTGACTAGATATTCTAGTCACTTTTTATGTGAAAATAAAATATAAAATGTGTATGATATATTACATAAAAAAGAAAGTATTGACTATATAAAATATTGTAGTAAAGTAATATATAGATTATTTTATACATGGAGGTAACGTATAATGAAGAAAACAATTGATGACATTAATGTTCAAGGTAAAAGAGTTTTAGTTAGATGTGATTTTAACGTTCCACTTGATAAAGAAACAGGAGCAATCACAGATACAACTAGAATAGTTGAATCTTTACCAACAATCAAAAAATTAATTAATGATGGCGGAAGAATTATTTTATGTTCACACTTAGGAAAAGCAAAAGGCGAACCTGATCCAAAACTATCATTAAGACCAGTAGCAGAAAAATTATCTGAATTACTTGGAAAAGAAGTTAAATTTGCTGATGACGATACAGTTGTTGGTGAAAATGCAAAAAGAATTGCAAGCGAATTAAATGATGGAGAAGTAATGCTTCTTCAAAATACAAGATATAGAGCAGGAGAAGAAGCTTGTGAAGATGAATTCTCACAAGAATTAGCTTCACTTGCAGAAGTATTTGTTAACGATGCATTTGGTACAGCTCATAGAGCACACGCATCAAATGTTGGTGTAACAAAATTCTTACCAAACCCAGTAGTAGGTTACTTAATGGAAAAAGAAGTTAAGTTCCTTGGTGATGCAGTTGATAATCCTGTAAGACCATTCGTAGCTATACTTGGTGGACTTAAAGTAAAAGATAAAATTAAAGTAATTGATAACTTATTAGAAAAAGTTGATACATTAATTATTGGTGGAGCTATGGCATATACTTTCTTAAAAGCTAAAGGATATGAAGTAGGACAATCAGTAGTTGATGAAGAAAAAATTGATTTTGCAAAAGATATGATGGCTAAAGCAGAAGCAAAAGGTGTTAAATTATTATTACCTATTGATACAGTTGTAGCTAAAGAATTTGCAGCTGATGCTGAACACATGACAGTTGAGTCTGATAATATGCCAGCTGATTATCAAGGTCTTGATATCGGTGAAAAGACTGTTGAATTATTTAGAAGTGAACTTGTAAATGCTAAAACAGTTATTTGGAATGGACCTATGGGAGTATTTGAATTCCCTGAATTTGCAAAAGGAACATTAGAAATTGCTAAGACATTAGCAGATATAGATGCAACAACAATCATCGGTGGTGGTGATAGTGCTTCAGCTGTTAATAATTTAGGTTTTGGTGATAAAATGAGTCATATTTCAACAGGTGGTGGAGCTTCATTAGAATTCTTAGAAGGAGAAGAACTTCCAGCATTAAAAGTTGTTGAAAATAAATAGTTGAAAAATTTGATAATAAATTAATAAAAAATATGAAAATATCGTGCTTTGCACGATATTTTTTTATGTAAAAAATTAAAATATATTATTGAATTTTATTTTTTGTGTAATATAATTTAAGAAGGTGAATTGTATAAAGGAGTAGCTATGAATAAACGTATTTTTAGTAGCCAACTCAATGTCGACATAGATACAAAAGGTGCTGAACTTTTAAGTATAAAAAATAAAATTAACAACACTGAATATTTATGGCAAGGTGATGAGAAAGTATGGGCAAAACATGCACCAGTACTTTTTCCTGTAGTTGGTAAGTTAAAGAATTTTACATATAAATATAACGATGAAGATTATGTTTTAATGCAACATGGTTTTGCAAAGGATCTTGAATTTAAAGTAACAAGTGAAAAAGAAAATGAAATTTGTATGTTACTTGAAAGCAATGATATTACAATGGAATACTATCCATTTAAATTTGCATTACTAGCAAGATATGCTGTAGTTGATAACTTATTAACTTGCGAATATGTTGTTACAAACTTAAACAATAAAATCATGCCATTCTCAATTGGAGTTCATCCAGGTTTCAAATGTCCAATAGACGATTCACTAAACTACGATGATTATTATCTAGAATTTTCAAATGAAGAAGAATTTAAACAAATTGAACTTGAAGGTGGTATCGGAAAAGATAAAAGAACACATCTTAATGCACCAACTGGTAGAAAACTAAATGTATCAAGAGATTTATTCTCTGGTGATGCAATAGTTCTTGATAAACCAAATTCAGTTGCTGTTAGATTAAAAAGTGATTTAAGTTCTAAATGTATTACAGTAGGATTCCCTAAAGTTCCATACTTAGGATTATGGTCTAAACCTTTAAGAGATTCTTATGTATGTATTGAACCTTGGTTTGGTATGAGTGACTTTGAAAGTTCAAATGGAAATATAGAAGATAAAGAAGGAATACAAAAATTATTACCTTATCAAGTATTTCAATTTAAGTATACAGTAAAATTAGAATAGAAATTATAAGGTGCAAAATGAGTTATATAGTTTTAGGAGTAGGATTAAATTTATTATTTATAATATTAATGATATATGGAATTAAAAAACATATCAAAGTATTAAAAAATGGAGCATTTGTCTTTGCATTAATTTTATTAATATTAAATGTACTTTGTATATGTCTTAATATATATTAATGGAGGCCATTATGGAAGGAATAAATTTTGATGATTTAAAATTTAAACTTGAAATGAATGCTATAGATAATGATATTAAAAATCTAAAAGCCGAGATCAATGAAAATATAGACAATTATTTTATTGATGAAAATGATTATGTTTATAATGAGATGATGAAAAACTACACAGGGAAACATGTAGTTTATAACGATCAAACTAAAACAGATTTTGTACATTACAATGAGTATAAGAATTCTTTTTTAGATAAATTTATAAAATAAAAAAGGTGATATCACCTTTTTTTAATATTTATCTAGAAAATAATTTTTAAATATAAAAATAAAAAATAAAAAGAAAATAAAAAATAAAATATTTTCAAGGAGGAAAATATGGAAAACGAATTACACATATTAGTTATAGATGATGATCCAGATATGCTAAGAGTAATGAGAGGTTACTTAAAAGATTATTATAAAGTAACACTTATTAGTTCGCCAAAAGAAGCATTAACATTTTTAGATAAAAATAAACCTAATGCAATTTTATTAGATTATTTAATGCCAGAAATGAATGGATTAGAATTATTAAATGTAATAAAGAATAATGATGAATTGAAAAACATTCCTGTATTTATGCTAACAGCTATTTCAGATTCTGATAAGATAAAAGATTTCATGAAGATGGCTCAAGGATATGTTCAAAAACCTGTAAGTAAAAGAGAATTATTATCAGTATTAAATAATTACTTTGAATAAAATAATGGAGGACTTTATGAAAAACATAAAAAGAGTTTTAAGTGTGATTTTTATTTTATCTTTATCACTTATTTTTACTGGTTGTGGTCAAAAAGGAAAAGTTATTTATTTTAACTTTAAACCAGAAGTTGAAGAAGTGTGGAAAGAAATTGCAAGTGCTTATGAAAAAGAAACAGGTGTAACAGTAGATGTTCATACTTATGCAGGTGGTATGTATGAATCAACATTACTTTCAAAATTACTTGCAAAAAATGCGCCAACATTATTTCAAATTGAAGGTGCTTTAGATTTAGATAAAATTGAATATTGTTATGATTTAAAAGATACAAAATTATATGATATCTTAGGAGATAAAAACTTAGCTGTAACAAATGATGAATATGGAGTTGTTGGTATTCCATATGCAGTAGAAGGTTACGGAATAATTTATAATAAATATTTATTAAAAAGATATTTTGCTTTAGGAAAAAGACAAACAACAGTTAATAGTATAGAAGAAATTGTTGACTTTAATACATTAAAAATTGTTGCAGATGATTTCCAAATTCACGCAAAAGAAATTGGAGCTGAAGGTGCTTTCTCAAGTGCATCATTAGCAACAGGAGAAGAATGGAGATATGGAACACACTTAATGAACTATCCTTTATTCTTTGAATTCCAAGAAAAAAATATCAATGATATTACAAAAGAAGATGAACTAGAATTAAAATATTTTGATTATATGAAACAAATTTTTGATTTATATATTACTGATTCTTGTTCAGAAAAAGAAGACTTAGGTAACTTAACAGTTGATGATTCAGTTAAAGAATTTGCACTTGGTAAAGTATGCTTTATGCAAAACGGAAACTGGTCATGGGAACAAATTATCAATACAGATAACAGACAAGTCTTAGAAGATCAAATTGGTATCTTACCAATTTACATGGGCTATAAAGATGATGAATATAATGGTATCGCAATTGGTACTGAAGCATATTTTGGAATAAATAAATATGCCGATATAAAAGATATAAAAGAAACAATTAAATTCTTAGAATGGTTATTTACTTCAAAAGAAGGAAAGAACTATGTAACAAATGAATTAAAATTTATTACTCCATTTAGTACTTTTAATGAAGATGAAATGCCATCAAATCCATTAGCTAAAGAAGTAATAAGATATATTAATTCAGATAATAAAAATATAAATTGGGTATTTACAGCATTACCTAGTGAAGATTATAGAACATTACTAGGAAAATATTTTTATCAATATGTCATGGGAGAAATCACATGGGATTCATTTAAAACAAATGCTATAGAAGCATGGAATACTATTATTCGTGGTGAAAGCATAGAAGATTTTTAGAACCTAATTTTTAGATAAAATAGTAAGGGGGTGTGCATATGAAAAAAGGATTACGTTTAAAAATGATTTTATTAATATCATCTTTGGGCGTGTTTATAAGTTTAGTTATTATATTCTTTGCTCAACAAATTTTTAATAGCTATTATCTTAAAACTTGTAAAAATTATATGTACGACCTTTGCGTTTCTGCTGCTAGTAACTTGAACGAAAAAGTATATGATGGAACAAACAGATCTAATATTAGAATAAAATATTTATTGCAAAACTTAACTATTGAAGGTATGGAATCTTTAAATGTAAGTTTACTTGATAGCCAAGGTAAATATATTTATTCATATAATGAAGATTTAATTGGTAGATATGTTACAAATAACGCTGTTGTTGAATCATTAGTTTCTAGTATGCAAGAAGGTAGATACTTCGCGGCAGACGTTGAAATAGGTAAAGTAGACGGAAAGAAAAAATATATTGCATATACAAAAACAACACAAGGATTATTATTATTCTTTACAGTTGATGATGGAGATGTAAAATCACCAATGTATCAAATGATTTTATATTGTTTATTATCGGGAATAGTTGTTCTTTGTATTATGATTTTAATAGGAATTATATTCATAGATAAAATTGTTAAGTCAGAAGAAAAAGTTGCTAAAGAATTAGAAGCAGCAAAAGAAAAAGCTGAACTTGCAAATACTGCAAAGAGTAATTTCCTTGCTAGTATGTCACATGAAATTAGAACACCTATTAACGCAGTTCTTGGTATGAATGAATTAATACTAAGAGAAAATGATAATAATGAAAGAATAACAGAGTATTCAAATTCAATTAAACAAGCAGGTAATACTTTGTTATCATTAATAAATGATATCTTAGATATATCAAAAATTAGTTCGGGTAAATTAAATGTTGTTAATGGAGAATTTAATACTGCATCATTAATTAATGATTTAGTAAATATCATTTCATTAAAAGCAGAATCAAAAGGACTAGAATTTAAACTTGATATAGATCATACATTGCCATCAGTTTTATTTGGTGATGAACTAAGATTAAAACAAGTTATATTAAATATTTTAACTAATGCTGTTAAATATACAAAAGAAGGTTTTGTATTATTCTCGGTAAAAGCAATTAATATAACTCAAGATACAATTACTTATAGAGTATCTGTTCAAGATACAGGTATAGGTATTAAACCAGAAAATATTGAAAGAATCTTTAATACTTTTGAAAGAGTAGAAGAAGGATCAAATAAATTTGTTGAAGGAACTGGACTTGGAATGTCTATTTCATATGACTTATTAAAACTTATGAATTCAGAATTAAAAGTTGTAAGTGAATATGGTAAAGGTTCAGTATTCTCTTTTGTATTAAAACAAGAAATTATAAATCCAAATCCAATTGGAGATTTAACAAAACAATCAAGTTCATCTAAATCAAATAAATACGTTCAAAGATTTATTGCACCAAATGCTAAGATCTTAATTGTAGATGATGTTGAAATGAACTTAACTGTATCAAAAGGATTATTAAAACCATTACAAATGCAAATTGATACCGCAATAAATGGAGAAATGGCAATAGATAAATGTAAGAATGATGTTTATGATTTAATTCTTATGGACTATATGATGCCAAAGATGGATGGTATAGAAACAGCTCTTGCAATTAGAAAAGAACTTCCTCTATATCGTAACGTTCCAATTATTGCATTAACAGCTGATGCATTGTCAGGATCAAATGAAAAATTTGCTAACGCAGGACTTGAAGATTATGTTTCAAAACCAATTAATGTTGATAAGATAGAATTAGTTTTAGAAAGATGGTTACCAAGTAATAAGATACAAAAGATTGATAGAGAAGAATTTATTAGAGAAGAAATTGATTTACATGCAGTACCACAAATTGATGGTATAGATTCATATAAAGCAATTAACTTACTAGGTTCATTAGATTTATTCTTTGAATCAATTAAGATGTTCTACAAATCTATTGATGAAAAATCAAATGCAATAGAAAAAGCATGTGAAGAAAATGATATAGAAAATTATACAATTAATGTTCACTCATTAAAGAGTATGGCAAAATCTATAGCAGCATCAATGGTATCAGACCTAGCAGCTTATCTTGAAGAATGCGGTAAGAATAATAATGTAGTTGAAATCAAACAAAAGACTCCAGAATTATTAATGATATATAGAGAATTCAAAGATAAATTAATGCCATATTGTATTGAAAAAGAAGTTGAACAAAAAGATGCTATGAATGATGATCAAATGAAATTTAAACTTGATGAATTAAGTGATTTCATTAATGATTATGATATAGAAAAAGCAGAAGAATGGGCTGATAATATTAGCCAAATGGATATTTCAAATTATCCAGAACTAGTTAATATATTAGACTGTATAGCAAAAATTAAATTTGAAGATTGTAAAACAAATATTAATTTATTACTAAAGAAATTAGTGTAAAATATAGAATAAGTGCATGTTACATGCACTTATTTTTTTATAAAAATATACTAAAAAAGCACTTTACCTTTTAAAAATACTGTGATATACTAATATTTAAGTTAATGATTTGAAAAACTATGAAGATGCAAAGTAGTATTTGTAACCTTAGACAGAGAGGAAAATCACCGGTTGAGAGTTTTCTTAAGAAGTGCAAAATATGAAATTTCACATTGGAGTAATTTACTTGAAAGGGTAAATCGCCTAGCAGCGTTAAAAGCTAAGAGGCACAGTTATGTGCGAAGTAAGGTGGTACCACGAAGAGCTTTCGTCCTTATACATTTTTGATGTATAAAGATGAAAGCTTTTTTATTTTTATTAATTACTTGTGAAAATAAAAGCTAAATTAAATAGTAAACGAATCATAAATATAAAAATTTTTTTGGAGGAAAAGATGGTAGAAAAAATTAATCAAATCGAAAAAGAAACATTAGATGAATTATCTAAAGTTAAATCACTTGATGCTCTAGAAGAAATAAGAGTTAAAGTTATGGGTAAAAAAGGATCTATGACAGAAATTCTTAAATCAATGAAAGACTTAAGTGTTGAAGAAAAGAAAGAAGTAGGTAAAGTTGCAAACATTGCTAAAACAAAAATTAGTGAAGCAATTGATGCTAAAAAAGAAGAATTAGAAAATCAAGGTGGTAGTGATAAGTTCTTTGATTATACTTATACATTACCTGAAAAAGTTGGAACATATCATCCAATTACAAAAGTACAACAAGAAATTGAAGAAATATTCCAAGGTATGGGATTCATGGTTGATTACGGAAATGAAGTAGTAACAGAATTTGAAAACTTTACATCTGTTAACGTACCAGAAGATCACCCAGCAAGAGATATGCAAGATACATTCTGGCTTGACAATGGTGAATTATTAAGAACTCAAACATCAGCTCAACAAGTTAATGTTATGAAAAAATATGGTGCACCATTTAAAGCAATTGTTCCAGGAAGAACATTTAGAAATGAAAAAGTAGATGCATCACACGAAAATACATTCTTCCAACTTGAAGGAATGTTAGTTGATGAAAAAGTTTCAGTAGCAAACTTAATTTATTTCATGAGAGAATTATTATCAAAAGTATTAGATGAAAAAGATCTAGAAGTTAGATTAAGACCTGGATTCTTCCCATTCGTTGAACCTGGTTTTGAACTTGATATGAAATGTAAATTATGTGGTGGCAAGGGATGCAGAACATGTAAAAATTCAGGATGGATTGAAATGTTACCTTGCGGAATGATTCACCCTAATGTATTAAAAGCAGGTGGAATTGATACAGAAAAATATTCTGGATTTGCTTTCGGTTTAGGATTAACTAGACTTGCAATGATGAAATATGGTATCAAAGAAATTAGAGAAATGAACTCTATGGATATAAGAAAATTAGGACAAATTAGATAAGGGGGAAGATGTAAATGTTTATTTCATTAAATTGGATTAAAGAATTCGTTGATTTAGACGGAATTGATATAAAAGAAATTGAAAAAAGATTTACTCTTGCAACAGCTGAAATTGAAGGTATCGAAGAAAAAGGTACTAACATTAAAAATGTTGTAGCAGGAAAAATTTTATCAGTTGAAGAAAAAGAAAATTTAAAAACAACAAGAGTAGTAAAAGTTGATGTTGGTGATGGTAAAGAACATCAAACATGTTGTGGAGCACCTAATGCTGAAGCAGGAATGATAGTTCCAGTTGCAGTTGAAGGAGGAACAATCATTGGTCTTGATAAAGTAACAGCAAGAAAAACAGGTGGATATGATTCAAATTGTATCTTATGTTCAGCAAAAGAAATTGGTATAAGTGATGATCATTCAGGATTATTAGTATTACCTAGTGATACAAAATTAGGAACAGATATTCATGATATATATCCAGATATGAATGATGTTATTATTGAAATTGATAATAAATCATTAACAAATAGACCAGATCTATGGGGACACTATGGTATAGCAAGAGAATTTGCTGCTATATTTAAAAAAGAATTAAAACCATTAGAAATGGCAGAAATTAAAGAAGATAAAAATTTACCAAACTTAGATATCAAAATTGAAAATGATAAATGTAATCGTTATACAGGTATCACAGTTAAAAATATTAAAGAAAATAAAGCAACAGATCAAATGGCAATTAGATTATTCTATTGTGGTATGAGATCAATTAGTTTACTTGTTGATTTAACAAACTATTTAATGATGGAAGTTGGTCAACCAATGCACGCATTTGATAAGAGAACAATGGATAAAGTAATTGTTTCTTCTTCAAAGAAAGATGAAAAATTTGTTACACTTGATGATGAAGAAAGAATCTTACCAGAAAACACAATGATGATTTGTAACTCAAAAGGACCAGTAGCTATTGCTGGTATCATGGGTGGAGCAAATACTGAAATTAAAGATGATACAGATGAATTATTACTAGAAAGTGCAAACTTCGATGCAGGTACTGTAAGAAAGAGTGCAGTTAAATTAAGATTAAGAACAGATGCATCAGCAAGATATGAAAAATCATTAGACGCTGAACTTACTCCAATTGCTATTAAGAGATTTATTAAATTATTAAAAGATAGAGATAATGGTGTAGTAATTGCATCTAACTTAACTGATGTATATAAAAATAAGAGACCAGAAATATCAATTGATATAACTAAAAAATATATTAATGATATGGCAGGAATAGATTACTCTGATGAATTTATAACAGAATGTTTAGAAAGATTAGAATTTAAAGTAACTAAAAAAGATGATACATTCCATGTTGTTGTACCATCATTCAGAGCAACAAAAGATATTTCAATTAAATCAGATTTAGTTGAAGAAGTTTCAAGAATTTATGGATATGATAATATCATTCCAACACCAATTGAACTTCCAATCTTACCAGTAAGTTTAAATCCAGTAAAAGAATTAAATGATAAAGTAAAAACAATCTTAACAGAAAGATATGATGCAAATGAAGTTCATTCATATGTATGGTATGATAACGATTTCTGCCGTGAAATTGGAATCAATCCAGAAAGCTATTTAGCAATTATTAACTCAGAAGATGGATATAGTGCAAGATTAAGATCAACAATGTATCCAACATTATTAAAATGTGCTTCAATAAATGCTAAAAACTATGATGAATTTATGTGTTATGAAATTGGTAGTGTATATAACTTAGATAAAAATAAACACTCTGATGAAAAATTAAAATTAGGTTTAGTATTAGCTAATAGAAATAAATCAAATGAAGAATTATTCTATGAAGTTAAAAATGTTGTTAAAAATATTATTAAGAGAACAAGAGGAATTGAAATATCAGTAAAGAAAACTGAAAATTTATTTGAAGCTGCTGATAAATCAATTGCTTGTGATGTATATGCTAATGATGTAAAGATTGGTACAATCTTTGCTGTTAATGATAAAGTAGCATCAAAAACAAGTGGTAAAGTAAAACTATGTCTTGCTCAAATTGATATGGATAAAGTAGTAGAACTTGCTGAAGCAAAAATAACTTATAAAGCTCCATCAATTTATCAAGAAACAAGTTTAGACTTTAACTTCTTAGTAAATAAAGAAACATATTTAGATGATATGATTAAATACATGAATGAATTTAAATCAGATCTTAAATATCAAATTAAATTAGTTGATGTATATGAAGGAAAAGGAATAGATGATGATAAAAAATCTATGACTTACAATGTAATCATTGGTAGAGATGATAATACTTTAACATCAGAAGAAATTGATGGATTCTATAATGGATTCTTAAAACAGATGAATGATAAAGGATATACATTAAGATAATAATTAAAATAAAAAATGAATATAAAATAAAAAAGCAGATTTCTATCTGCTTTTTTATTTTATAAATTTGCTTTATTAAAAAAATTTTTAGTATATAATAATTTCTAGAAAGTTTTTATGAAATTTTAGGTGATTTAATAAATTATACAAATGAATATGCACTAAATAATCATGATGAATATGATGATGTTGTTATAGAAGGTGATGTATTAATAGGTAACGATGTTAAGATTGATTCATTTACAAAAATAATAGGACCAGTTATCATTGGAGATAATGTTGAAATTAGTACTAATGTTTTAATAAGACCAAACACTATAATAGGTAGTAATGTAAAAATAGGACATGGCAGTGAAATAAAAGAATCATTTATTATGAATGATGCGAAAGTTGCATCAAATGTCTTCGTAGGAAATTCTATCATCGGTTATAAAACAAGAATAGGCTCAGGATCAATATTAGCTAATAGAAGATTTGATCAAGGAAATATTAAAATTAAAAATTATGATACAAAAGAAATTATTGAAACTAATTTAGATTTCTTTGGAGCAATAGTAGGAGATGAATCAAGAATAGGTGCTAACTGTAATACTATGCCTGGTACTTTAATAGGACATGATACTTTTGTAGCCACAGGTTTAACAGTCAGAGGATTCATTCCAAGCGATATGTTTGTATTAAATGAAGAATATAAGAATTTAAAAATGACAAAGAAAGATAAAATTGAATTAAAATAATTTTTAAAAAAAGTATTGATTTTTATTTTTCGTTTTGTATAGTGAAAGAAAAAAGAGATATAGATATGAATTTAATTTAAATCTTTATGGTTTAAACTTCCCTTTGTAATTCATATTAATATATCTTTTTTTATGCATTTTTATAATTTTTAAACAATTTTTTAAAAAAATTTTTAGCAAAATATGGGAACAAAATAAAGTTAGAATGCTTTATTTATGGGCTTTATAAGCCATCAAGTTAACCATAATTAATTCCCAATATATTACATGAAGATTAAATGTTGACAAGGTATTTTTAAATTACTATAATAATTTTGTAACAATTTGTTAACAATTTATTTGCTAACGAAATTACAAAGGAGATAAAAATGTTTAAATTAAATAATAGTAGTGCAAGTAAAATTGCAGTTGGTATTCTAAGTGCAGTTATTACATTATCACTAAGCTATTCATTAGCAAGTGCTAGTACTACAAATGATCAAAGCATCAGACTTAGACAAGAACCAAATACTAGTTCAGCAATATTAAAAACATTAGATAAAAATGTTGATGTTACAATTGTTGATGTATGTGGCGACTGGTTAAAAGTTATCGTTGATAATCAACCAGGATATATTAGATCTGATTTAGTAAAAGTAGAAGAACCAGAAAATGCAACAATCATTGATGGTCCAACTAGAATTAGAAAAACACCAAACATGATTAATAACTCTAATGTTGTTGATAATGTTAGATTAAACAAAGATGATAGAATTACAGTAATATCTCAAGCTGGAGATTTCTATTGTATTCAATATAATAATCAAATTTATTATGTTCATACAACTTTAGTTTTACTTGATATTCATAAGGAACAAGCATTAGAAAATGCTGAAAATACAGAAGTAGTTATAGCTGATGAAAATGTTCCTGAAGAAGTAGTTCAAGAAGTTGAAGAAAGAGAAGAAGTTCCAAAGAGTATTACAACAGAAACAATTCTTTCAACTGAATATACAGTTGGTGATACAGTTTATTCATTAGTAAATGGATTAAACTTTAGAACAGATAAAACAACTCAATCTGCAAGTCGCTGGAAAATATCAGCTGGTACTCCACTTACAGTACTAGAAATATACGAAGGATGGGTTAAAGTATCACAAACTGATGGTGAAGTTGGATTTGTTTCAAGAGACTATATTACAAAGAGCAAAGATAGTTATAGTGTAATTGATCAAGCAAAACAATTACTTGGTATTCCATATAACCAATCTTATAATGGTATTAAAATGGACTGCTCAGGATTAACTTATTACATCTTTAATATTTTAAATGGTGTTAAAGATTTCCCAAGATGTTCTTATGAACAAGCAGGATATAAAAATGCTATTGAAGTATCATTTGAAAATTTACAACCAGGTGACTTAGTATTCTTCTATGGAGGATGCTCACACGTTGGTATTTATATAGGAAATGGTGAATTTATTCATGCAGAAAACTGGGGATATAATTCAAGAATTACTTCATTCTATGGAGATTCAAGAGATTATAATCACTGGGGAGAAGCATTCACTAAAGGTTTAAGATTAACAAAATAGGATTTTCACAAATCAATAATATAAAACCTACAAAGAGTTCAATTTTGAACTCTTTTTTTATGTGAATTTTATTGGTTAACTACTTGATATAAAAAATGTATTTAGTATAATTTTAAGTAGCAAAAATGAAGGAGGACATTATGGGAAATAGTATGATTGAAGACTTAAAAATTTATGCTAATAGAATTAGAAAATTAGCTGCTAATGAAATTTATGAAGCACAATCAGGACATATTGGTGGTGCATTTTCTATTGCAGATATATTAGCAGTATTATACTTTTCAGAAATGAATGTGGATCCTAAAAATCCACAATGGAAAGAAAGAGATAGATTTGTTCTATCTAAAGGACATGCAAGTGCAGCACTTTATGCAGCATTAGCACTAAAAGGATACTTCCCTGAAAAAGACTTACAAGGATTTAGAAAAATTGATTCTTATTTAGAAGGACATCCTTGTATGAAAGTTCCTGGAGTAGATATTAACTCTGGTTCACTTGGACAAGGTTTATCTATTGCTAATGGTATGGCTCTTGCAGCTAAAATGGATAGACATAATTATAGAGTATTTACTATCGTTGGTGATGGTGAATGTAATGAAGGTCAAATTTGGGAAGCAGCACAAACTGCAGCACATTATAAACTAGATAATCTATGTTTATTTGTTGATGCAAATGGTTTCCAACTTGATGCAAGAACTAGTGATGTTAAATTAACAAATCCACTTGATGAAAAATTTGAAAAGTTTGGATGGAATGTAATTAACATTAATGGTAACGATATTGAACAAGTACTTTATGCATTTGAAGTATTTAATATAACAACAAACAAACCAACAGCTGTAATTTGTAAAACAGTCAAAGGTTCAGGAAGTGAACTTACTGAAGGTAAAGCTGAATGGCATGGTAAAGCACCAAATGAAGAAGAGTACAAAAAAATAATGGAAGACTTGGAGGTAGTAAGACTATGATAGCAACAAGAGAAAGTTATGGTGAAGCATTAAAAGAATTAGCTGGTGTAGATAATTTAGTTGTTCTTGATGCTGATGTAGGAAGTGCTACTAAAAGTAAAACATTTAAAGAAGTTGTACCTGATAGATTCTTTAACATGGGTATTGCAGAACAAGATATGATAGGTACTGCAGCAGGTCTTGCAACTTGTGGAAAAAATGTATTTGCTTCTAGTTTTGCAGTATTTGCAACAGGACGTTGTTATGATCAAATTAGAAACACTGTTGCTTACTCAAAATTAAATGTAAAAATAATTGGAACACATGCAGGATTAAACGTTGGTGAAGATGGAGCATCTCACCAAGCATTAGAAGATATTGCTCTTATGAGATCAGTACCTAATATGAAAGTTTATTCACCATGTGATGATGTAGAAACAAAAGCATTAATTAAATATTTAGCAACAGCTGAAGGTCCAGCATATGTTAGACTATCACGTGCTAAAACTGATAAGATTTTTAATTCAATGGATTTTGATTTTGATCCAGTTAAAGGTCATGTATTAAATGAAGGAAAAGATGTAACAATTATTTCAACAGGAA
>JAKSVV010000014.1 GCA_024407775.1 Clostridia bacterium | reverse complement strand
AAAGCTCTACACTATGTGGGAGATTGACCTCCCTCTTAAAAATGTAGAGCCATAAAAATGTCTCAAACTTTTGAGACATTTTTTATTGAAATTTTAGCAGTATTGTGATAAAATCTAGCACATGTAACTAGTTAATTTGTGTTTAATAAAACACACTTCCAAGGAGGCTTGGTATGAAAATTGAAGAAATTAAATATTATGCTAATGTAGATTCTTATCTCGAAGCAAGTTCC
The DNA here is from genome assembly GCA_024407775.1 of Clostridia bacterium. GTDB lineage: Bacteria > Bacillota > Clostridia > Lachnospirales > JAKSVV01 > JAKSVV01. The sequence goes on along the minus strand of JAKSVV010000014.1, from coordinate 21,232 downwards.
TTATCACCATTAGTATTAATTAATCCATCCAAAGTTGTAAAAATGGATTATGAAGAAGTATATGCTGAGATGATGAAATTTGTAAGAAAGGATCAAAATTTGTTTGATGCACAGGTTGAAAATACAGTTTTGCTGCAGCAAAAGAGGGTTCATCCAAATTCAAATAGTGCAAGAAATTTTGCAATCACATTCGCAGCTATGTTTCCAAAGTATGCAAAAACATTTGAAGGAAATAGTTATCCAAGTAATATGTATATTTTGGTTAATGCACTTAAGTTATATCTCGAGTCTTTCCCAGGACTTGATTGGAACAAAGAAGCATCCGAAAAAGCAATTGATTTGTACAGATTCCCTTATTCTAAGGCGACAACTGTTAAGATTAAGAATGCTTGCGAGGATCTGATTAAGTTAATATTTTAGTTTTTATAAAAAAAGTTTTGCTTATGCAAAACTTTTTTTATTTGCTTTAAATTACTATAATAAAATTTTATAAAAATTTAATAAAATAAAGTAATCATATTTTTGATTTTTTTGATTACTTTATTTTTACCTCATAATAAAAAAACTATTAATTTTTGCATATAAAAATAGGGGTTAAAAAATATAGCAATAATAAGTTAGAAAATGGATAAAAATTACTACCAAAAAATGCCTCAAAACTTGATAAAATAAAGGGAAAATAGTGTTTACAAAATTATAAAATTAGTATATAATTTGAATCGTTATAGCATAGCATTTATTTTTGAAAGGAGAAAACATTATGTTTAATTACGAAGATGTTAAAGTAAAATTTACAGGTGAAGGAAATCGTGTTGATTTTGACAGAGTTGTCTATGAAAGAAATACAAACACATTAAAAGAAATGCCTGATAAAGAAATCGTAAAATTAGTTTATGAACTAAGAACATCAACAGCAGAACAAATTAGAAATATCATTTCTAAAAAGTTCAATATCAATCCAGGAAAGGTTGATCAAAGAATTAAAAAATTAGTTGCATTAAGATTAATAACAAGATATCAATTTGCTATTAATTCAAATGGACAAACAATCAAAACAGCTAATATGTATATGTTAGATGTTAACGGAAAGAATTGGCTTGAAGGCGAAGACATGATAGATGTTGAATGGAACCAAAAAGACAATTTAGCAATTAATGCTCATCAAGAAGTTTTCTTTGGAAGACTTGTTACTAATGAATTAATTTCTAAATATTTATTAAATTGTTCAACATTCTATAGTTATGAAATCAAACCAAGAATTAAATTTGATAAAAACGGTAAAGAAGGTTATATAAGACCAAACGCAATTATCAATTTTGGTAAGAAAGAAAAACAAGTACATTTCTTAGTATATTCAGTTAGAAAATATGAAGGATGGGAAAAAGACTTCAAACAAACATTAGTATACTTAGAAGACTTATATAGATATTTCAAACCTGGAAAACAATTAAAACAAGAACCTATCTTAACATTTATTTGTGAAAGTGATTCACACTTAAAAGAATGTTATCAAATTCTTGAAAAATCACAAGTACCACAAACTTACACAGTTTATACAACTGATAAGTTAATTGATGAAAACGAACCAGCAAATTCTATTGCTATCGTTAAGAGATCAGATAATGGTAACATTGTAATTGAATATCCAGAATTAAAACAATTACGTTAAAAATAATTTGTTTAAAAAATAGATTTTATATTAAGTTGATTTTGAAAAAAGTGAATTGGTTACTAGAGGTAAAAAAGATTTAGAGGGTCATCATGAGAGTTAAAATTAAAAGCAGAAAAGAAATAACAAAAGAACTTAGAAAAATGAATCAAGAAAAACTTAATAAAGAATGTCCTGAAGGAAGATACTGTCATATATGCGGTACAGACAAGGAAGTACAAAATCATCATATAATCAAAGTTGAGGATTTAAGTAAAACTGCATACTATCACAAGGTGCAAGATTTAAATGACTTATATATCCCAACTGTTGATTTATGTGATTATCATCATAAAGTATGGCATGGATGTACTGGTGATACAAATTACATTGATGAAGATATTGACCTAGATGCTTTCTATAGAATTGTAGATATTTTAGGTAGAGTAGATTTATCAGTTGTACCAGATGAATTATATTCTGATTATAAAGAATATTATGACCATATGGTTTCATCTTTTGTGTTTGAACTTAAAGAAAGATATGCATTCAGTGATGATGAAGTTGAAGAAATAGAAGACATACTTTTATGTTCTCAAGATTTATATTTATCTGATGCATCAACACTAATTGATGATTCTGAATTTGAACAAAGCGATGATACAGATTTAGATATATAAATTAAAAATTTAACCGATATATAAGTTAATAAAAATTATAAAAATAAAATAACATTTTTGATGATTTTATTTTATTTTTGTTTATAATGAAATTTAATAATTAAAACTAAGGAGTTTATTATGAAAATTTATGCAGGTTGTGACCATGCTGGATTTAAATTAAGAACTGCAGTAATGGAACATCTAAGAGAAAAAGGATATGATGTTGAAGAATGTATGAGTCATGAATTAAATGATGATGATTACTATTCAGATGCTGCTTATGAAGTTGCAGATAAGGTTGCAAAAGATCCTAATTCTAAAGGAATATTAATATGTGGTACGGGTATAGGAATGAGCATCGCAGCAAATAGAAATAGAAATATAAGAGCTGCACTTTGTCATACATTATATGATGCAGAACTTACAAGATTACATAACGATGCTAATGTTTTATGTTTAGGTGAGAGAGTAATGGAAAAAGAATTAGCACTAGAAATTGTTGATAAATTTTTAACAACAGACTTTTCTCATTTTGAAAGATATGAAAAAAGAATAGAGAGGTTAAAATAATGCAAGTATTAAATTTAATCGTTGCGTTTTTAGTATCATTAGTTTTAGTACCACTAAATAAAAAGTTATCAATAAAACTTGGTGTTGTATCTATTCCTAGAGAAAGAGATGCGCACAAAGAACCAACACCTAGAATGGGCGGACTTTCTGTTGCAATTAGTTTTATTGCATCAGTAATTATTTTTATGTTCTTTACTCAAGAAGTAAATATTCAAAAATGCATATTTATATTAATAGGTGCTGCTGTATTAACAGTTGTTGGAGTAATTGATGATATATATCAAATTAAACCATATCAAAAAATGGCCGGACAAATTATTGCAATTGTGCTTGCTATAATCGGTGGAGTTAATATCAGATTTTTAGTTTGGGATACTCCAGGAGCAATTGCAATATTAGTTAAATGCGTAAATGTATTTGGTACAATTTTCTGGACACTTGGTATGATTAATGCAATAAATCTTATAGATGGTCTTGATGGTTTATCATCTGGACTAAGTATTATTGCTGCAATTAGTTTTATGGTTATTGCTGTTACAAATGGTAATACACTTGCTATGCTTCTTGCAGTATCAATAGCAGGAGCTACATTAGGCTTTCTTGCTTATAATTTTCACCCTGCAAAAATTTTTATTGGAGATACAGGGTCAATGTTACTTGGTTATACATTAGCTCTTATTGCACTTGAAACAGGATTTGAATATTTAGATGTAGTATGTTTTGCTGCACCTATTACAATTCTTGCTGTTCCAATTTTCGATACAGCTTATGCAATATTAAGAAGATTAGTTAATCGTATGCCAATTAGTGAAGCAGATAAAAATCACACTCATCATAAGTTGATGAGAAAAGGATTTAAATATAGAACAGTTGTATTAATCCTATATGCATTTGCTATATGCTTTGGATTTACAGGTGTTTGCATTAGTAGAACACAATCTACAAAATTTATTAGTTTAGCAATTATTCTTATCTTAATTTTGATATGTTTTATATATGAAAAGAAAGATAAAAAAAGTATTGCAGAAGAAAAGAGAAAAAAGGCAAAATAATTAGATAGAATGCTTATTTAAATGACATTAAAATTGTTAAATTAAGTTTCAAAATTAGTTTACAAACAAAAATAATATGTTATATTTATAAGTGCGAGGAAATGGAGAGGAGAAATAAAATGTCAACAAAGAAAGAAGACTTAGGAAAAAACACATTTAAACTTACAATCGAAGTAGAAAACAGTGAATTTCAAGATGCTATCGATAAAGTTTACAACAAAAATAAAAAGAAATATAAAGTAAATGGTTTCAGACCAGGTAATGTACCTAAAGAAGTACTTATCAAAATGTATGGTGAAGAAGTATTCTATGATGATGCTATCAACATGGTACTTGGACCATCATATGAAAAAGCACTTGAAGAAACAGATATCGAACCAGTTGCAATGCCAAAGATTGATATCGTTCAAGTTGGAAAAGGAAAGAACTTAATTTATACTGCTGAAGTTGCTGTTAAACCAGAAGTTAAATTAGGAAAATATAAAGGTGTTAAAGTTGAAGAAGAATCAACAGAAGTTACAGATGAAGATGTAGATAATGCAATCAAACAAGACGCAGAAAAAAATGCTAGACTTGTATCTGTAGAAGATAGAAACACAAAAAATGGAGACACAGTTAACATTGACTTCGTAGGAAGTGTTGATGGTGTTGAATTTGAAGGAGGAGCTGCTAAAGGATTTGATCTTCAATTAGGATCAAAAACATTTATCGATAACTTCGAAGAACAATTAGAAGATAAAAAGATCGGTGATGATGTAGTAGTTAAAGTTAAATTCCCTAAAGATTATGGTAAAGAAGATCTTGCTGGAAAGAAAGCTGAATTCAAAGTAAAAATTAATTCAATCACAGAAAAAGTTATGCCAGAAATTAATGATGATTTCGCACAAGAAGTTTCTGAATTTGATACATTAAAAGATTATAAAGAAGACTTAAAGAAAAAATTAAAAGAAGCAAAAGAATCTCAAGCAGCTAATGTTAGAAAAGCAAAAGTTCTTGAAGAAGTTGCTAAAACAACAGAAGTAGAAATTCCAGAAGTTATGATTGATGGTCAAGTAAATCAAATGATTAATAACTTTGCACAACAACTTTCAATGCAAGGATTAAACATTGATGACTTCATGAAATATACAGGAATGACATTTGATACTTTAAAAGAACAATATAAAGGTGATGCAGAAAGAGATATTAAAGTTGCTTTAACTCTTGAAGCAATTGCTAAAGAAGAAAACATTGAAGCTAGTGAAGAAGATTTAAATAAAGAATTAGATACATTAGCTACAAGAATGAATAAGAGCGTTGATGAAATTAAGAAAATGATCGGTGGAAGAATCTTCGAAATGAAAGAAGAACTTGCTATGGAAAAAACAATTGATTTCTTATTAGAAAATGCTAAAAAATAATTTTTGAAAATAACACTATAGTATATAAAAAGTTGGGAGGTTTATATTATGAGTAATTTAGTACCTATGGTCGTTGAACAAACAAACAAAGGTGAAAGATCTTATGATATTTATTCTAGATTATTAAAAGAAAGAATTATCTTTGTAACAGGTGAAGTTAATGATGAAATGGCAGACTTAATTGTTGCACAATTATTATTCCTTGAATCAGAAGATCCTGAAAAAGATATTTTTATGTATATTAACAGTCCTGGTGGATCAGTTAGTGCAGGTTTTGCAATTTATGATGCAATGCATTATGTAAAATGTGATGTATCAACAATGTGTATTGGACTTGCTGCAAGTATGGGAGCATTCCTACTTGCTGGTGGAACAAAAGGAAAGAGATATGCATTACCTAATGCTGAAATTATGATTCATCAACCACTTGGTGGAGCAAAAGGACAAGCATCTGATATTCAAATTGTTGCAGAAAATATTTTAAAGACTAAAGAAAAATTAAACAAGATGATTAGTGAAAACACAGGAAAACCTTATGAAGAAGTCGTAAAAGATACTGATAGAGATAACTATATGTCAGCTGAAGAAGCAAAAGAATATGGTTTAATCGATGAAGTTATGGTTTCAAGACAATAATTATATGGAGGATGAAATTGAATTACGAAGAAGAAAAAATTAAATGTTCATTTTGTGGTAAGATGCAAGATGAAGTTAAAAGATTAGTTGCAGGAAAAGGTGTTTACATTTGTGACGAATGTATCGAAGTTTGTAAAGAAATAGTAGATAAACAAATGTATGATTACTTAGATGAAGATTCACAAGAAAATTTATTAAGACCAAAAGAAATTAAAAAATTCTTAGACGAATATATCATTGGACAAGATAAAGCTAAAAAAGCTTTAGCAGTTGCAGTATATAATCACTATAAGAGAATTTTCTTTGGTGACTATAATAACAAATGTGAAATTCAAAAAAGTAATATCTTACTTGTAGGACCTACAGGTACAGGTAAAACATATCTTGCACAAACTTTAGCAAAAATATTAAATGTACCAATAGCAATAGCTGATGCTACTAGCTTAACAGAAGCTGGATACGTTGGTGAAGACGTTGAAAATATTCTTCTTAGATTAATCCAAGCTGCTGACTATGATATAGAAAAAGCTGAAAAAGGAATTATTTATATTGATGAAATAGATAAGATTGCAAGAAAAGGAGACAACCCATCAATCACTAGAGATGTATCTGGTGAAGGTGTTCAACAAACTTTACTTAAGATCTTAGAAGGAACAGTTGCTTCTGTACCACCACAAGGCGGAAGAAAACATCCTCATCAAGAATATATTCAAATTGATACAAAGAACATCTTATTCATATGTGGTGGAGCATTTGATGGACTTGATAAAATCATTTCTAAGAGAATGTCATCATCAAGCATGGGATTTGGTGCAAATGTTGAAAAGAAAAATAATAAGAAAGCTGGAGAATTATTTAAATCATTACAAGTTGAAGACTTATTAAAATTTGGTTTAATTCCTGAATTCTTAGGAAGATTACCAGTAACAGTTTCACTTGAAGATTTAGATGAAGAAGCTTTAATTAGAATTATTAAAGAACCTAAGAATGCATTATTAAAACAATATAAATATTTATTAGAACTTGATGATGTAGAATTAGAATTTGAAGAAGATGCAATTAGAGCAATTGCTCAAAAAGCAATCACAAGAAATACTGGAGCAAGAGGATTAAGAGCTATCGTTGAAGAAGTTCTTATGGAAGTTATGTATAACATTCCTTCTCTAAACAATGTTGAAAAAGTAATCATTACTAAAGACTCTATTGAAAACAATACAGATCCTGAAGTAATTATTAACGAAAACAAAGTTAAAAGAGAAAGAAAAACAGAAAAAGTAGTTACTCCAGAAGAAACAGCTTAAATTTAAAACATGTATAAGCGTTTGAAACGTGAATAAAATATGAATCTACATTTTTAAGAGGGAGCCAAAAAAGTTAATTTTTGGTTCCCTCATTTTGTATATAAATGATTCCCTTTAATAATAAAAATATTTAATAGAAACATATTTACAGATCTAAAGAAAAGCGATAATATGATAATCAAAAATATAAATGCTAAACATAAATTTTTTTAACAGATAATGCATTTAATTAAAAAACATTTTCCAGTATTAATAATTAGCTTACTTATTTTAGAGGTAGGCGTGTTTATTATGCGAAAATTTATAAACTCCCTCTAAAAAATGTAGTTTAAAATGACCCCATCAAAATATGCATAAATAAAAAGCTCTACACTATGTGGGAGATTGACCTCCCTCTTAAAAATGTAGAGCCTAAAATATAAAGGAAATCATTTATGATTTCCTTTTTTATTTTGTATTGATAAATTATTGATTTGATGATAAGATATATAAAAATTTTGAAGTTTTTAACTTTATTATCAAATAAAATTTGCTGTGAATATTTTTTAAAAAATTCATTTATGAATTATCAAACTTGTTTTATGATTTATTTGCTTTAAGATTATTTTTGGAGGATTTAAATGACTAAAGAAGATGATAAAAGAATTTATACAATGGCAAATGAAAATCCTATAAAAGCAGTTATCAAAATGGGTGTACCTGTTACACTTGGTATGTTATTTATGGTCGCATACAATTTAGTTGATACTTATTTTATTGGATTACTTAATGATGACTTTCAGCTTGCTGCAAGCAACTTTGCATATCCTGTCATGATGATTATGATAGCAATAGCGGGTATTGTAGGAAATGGTGGAGCATCATATATAGCAAGATGCCTTGGAGCAAAAAAAGAAGAAGAAGCTAATCATACTCTTACAATTGGATTTGAGTTAACAATCATAGGTAGTATTATTATGATGATACTTGGTATTGTTTTTATTAATCCAATAGTTAATTTACTAGGGGCAGAAGGAAGCGCTTTTGATTATACAAAAGATTATGTATTAATAATGTTTTTAGGATCACTTTTTACAATGGGTAATTATTCATTTGGACAATTACTTAGAAGTGAAGGATCAACTTTTTATTCTATGGTAGGAATGATTGCGGGAACTGTTGCTAATATTATACTTGATCCATTATTTATTTTTACATTTGATATGCAAATCAAAGGAGCTGCAATAGCAACTGTACTTGGTAATGCAATTAGTATGTTTATCTTTTTATATTATTATGTAAGTAAAAAAACTTTACTTCGTCCATCACTTAAACTTTTAAAACTTGATGGAAAAATTATTGCAGAAATTATGTGGGTAGGAATACCTCATACACTTGAACAATTTTTTGCAACAGCAGCAATTATAGTTTCAAACAATTTGGCTGCAGCATATGGTACACTTAAAGTTGCATCTATTGGAGTATCAAATAAGATTATGAGTTTTGGTACTTATATTTATCAAGGACTTGCAGCAGGTTGCCAACCTCTTATGGGTTACAACTTTGGATCAAAGAATTTTGACAGATTAAAGAAACTTATAAGAGCAGGTATGCTTGTAATTTGTTCAACAGAAATTGTAGTAATGTGTTTATTCGGAGTTTTTGCAAGACCACTTATTGCATTATTCTCTGAATCACCTGAAGTAATCGATTATGGTGTTATGGCACTTCGTGCAGCTATGCTTATGTTGCCGTTTGTTGGTATAACATCACTTGTAAGAAATATATACAATGCAATTGGAAAACCATTCTTTGCGTTTGGTATAACTATTGTTAGACAATTAATTTTATATATTCCTTTGCTTATTTTATTTGATAAATTATGGGGATTCACAGGACTTATCTATGCACAGCCTTGTGAGGAATTAATATGTATGATCTTTGCAGTGATACTTATGTTCGCTTCTCTTAAGAAATTCGAGAAAAAGGTCACACAAGAATAATATTAAAGGGCACATCTATATGTGCTCTTTTTTATGTACTATATATAATGAAGGGAATTTTTAACCATTTTTTGCGTAACATTGGCCGTATAAGACCTTATATAACATTTTTTTGTACGCATTTAGAAATATAGATAGTTTCACGGGCTAAATTTATGAAAAGCTTGGAAAATAGCGGTTTCAATACCTTATTATAACTTAAAAAACTATATATTATATACTTGCAAAATGGCTTAAAATATTATAAAATTACACTAGATTAAAGATGAAAAATATAACTTAATATTAAAAATAAATTATTGAAGGAGAGAATTGTGGAATACATAGCTACAAAGAATAAGACTAAAGAAGTTATGGACAAATATGAAATTTTCTTTAAGAAAAAATTCGGTCAAAACTTCCTAATAGACAAGAATATAATTGAAAAAATTATATCAAGTGCTAATGTCACAAAAGATGATGTAGTTATCGAAGTTGGACCTGGTATTGGAAATATGACTCAATATTTAGCAACTGCTTCTAAGAAAGTTATTGCTATTGAGATAGATAAGGACTTAGTAGAAATACTAAAAAATGATACTTTAAAGGACTTTGATAACGTTGAAGTTATATCAAGTGACATTTTAAAACTTGATTTAGATGATTTATTCAATAATAAACTAAAAGGTGAAAAAATCAAAGTTGTATCAAATTTACCTTATTACATTACAACACCAATCATTATGGAATTATTAAATTATAGAGATCACATTGAATCTATAACTATAATGATTCAAAAAGAAGTTGCGGATAGAATTAATGCTAAACCTAAAACAAAAGATTATGGTTCATTATCTATAGCAATTGGTGCATTTACAGAAACAACATACGTTACAACAGTACCTCATACATGTTTTATACCAGAACCTAATGTTGATAGCGCTGTTATAAAAATTGATATATTAGATAAACCAAAACTATCTATGGAAAATGTTGATTTCTATTTTGAAATAGTAAGAGCAGCATTTAGCCAAAGAAGAAAAACTTTAGTTAATACATTGTATAGTGCAATGAATATTTTCGAATCAAAAACTCAAATAGAAAATTTATTAGAAGAATTAGGATTTGAAAAAACTATTAGAGGTGAAGCTTTATCAATTGAAGAATTTGAAACAATTGCAATGAAAATTGAAAAGGATATTTTAAAGAAATAGTGTGGTGTTCCTGGGGGTTAATCAGGAAAGGAAAAAAGTATAATGAAAATTACAGTAATTAACGGTTTACTTGCTAATGAAGCTGAAATGAAAAGAATATTAGACTTAGTTATACATGAATTTGATAAGTATGACTTAAGTATTAATTATGTTGATTTAGCAGAAGAAAAATTAAATACATTTGGAGGAGTTTCAACTGTTCAAATGGATCAAATATTTAACAAGGTATTAGTTGCGGATGCTATTATTTTTGCAACTTCTATTCACATGGGAAATATTACTCCATTAATGCAAAACTTCTTTAACTATTTTGAATTAGGAAAATATAAAGCAGCAATGCAAAACAAAAATATATTATCTGTAATGATTCATAATACTGATGATGAATTAATACCTTATACTGTAATGATGAACTTCTATAAGAAATTTAATGCTTATGAAGTAAATAAATTATTCCTAAACATTCCTGATGTAATCACTGATGAATACCTAGATAAGACTTGTAAATATATTAAAACTAGAACTAAAGAATTTGCTTCTATTTTAGATCCATCTAAAGTTGAAAAAGTAGAAACAGATGTAATTGATAATAAAAAAATAAATCAAATGTTAAAGAGTAATGATTTAGTTTATGATGCTAATCATACTGAACTTAAAAATGATAAACCATCTGATGTTGATATAAAAGAATTAACAGGTATGGTTAATGATAAATTAAAAGTTAAAGCAATTATAAAAGAAGAACCAAAAGAAAAAGATGTTACTGAAATAACACAAAAATATAAAAGTAAAATCGAACAAATGATGGAAGAAACTTTATTCGGTGGTGAAGATGATAGCGAAGCTGAAAAAGCATTCGAAGCTGCTAAAGAAGCACCAATTGAAAAAGAAAATCCACTTGATAACATTAATTTTAAAAAGAATGTTGAAGATAAAAGAGATTTTGTAAAATCTCCTGAAGAAGAAAGAATAGAAAGAGAAGAAAACGAATCTATTGATAATTTAATAGCAAGAGTTGTTGCTAGAACTAAAGAAGAAAGAGAAGCTGAAAAAGCAAACGAAACTATTAAATATCAAGAATTAGTTCAAAGAACTCCAGCTATTCCTAGATCATTTAGTAAACCTTCTGATGAAGTAATTCCTGAAGAAGCTTATGGAGATTATGAAGAAGAAATAGTAGAACCAAAATATACAGTAAATTATGATCCACAAGATTATATAGATGATTATCCAGAAGAAGAAATGTCTTTTGAAGATGAATATGATTTTAAAGATAATTTTATGGATGGACAAATTTCTCTTGAAGAAAATGAAGAAGAAAATAATAAACAATTCATTAGATCTTTAAAAACATCTGATGAAGAATTAAAGAAAAGTGCAAACGAAATTACTGAAATTAAATTCTTAAAAGATACACAAAAAGTTGAAGAAGAAAAACCATCTATAAAAGAAGATGTAGATAGATTTGAACCTGATTCAATAAAAGAATTAAGAAAAAAATTAAATAGTATAAGAATGCAAAGAGATGAAATAGTAAATGAAGTTAATGAAATGAAAAATGAAATGGCTTCTGATTTAAAAAATGTTGAAGAACAAAAAGTATCTATTTCAAAATTCTCACTTGCAGATTTTAAAGAACCACATGAAGTAATTGAATATGAAGAAGTACCAACTGTTAAAGAAAAAAATAATGATTCAAAAATGTCACTTAAAGATATGACTAAAAATCTAATGTATTTATTTAAACCAATAGAAGGTGAACAATTAAAAGCATTAGTTCAAATTAATGTTGAAGGTGATGAAGGATTTACAGTATACGCTAATATTATGGATAATAAATGTTCTATATTTGAAGGTGTAAATCAAAACAATGATATCACTATATATGTTAAGGATGACAAATGGAGAAGTATTTTAAATGGTGAAGTTACTCTTCAAAGAGCATTTATGACAGGACTTGTTAAAGTTACAGGTAACTTTATGATGCTTAATAAATTAGATAATTCATTACTTGCTTATAATAAAGATTAATATCGCGTGAAATTTATATATAATACCGCATTTTATATGCGGTATTTTTTAATGCTTTAAATATCTTAAAAACCTTGATAAAACCTAAGAAAAATTGCCCTTAAAATAACAAAAATTATATTGACATAACCATGACTTTTTAATATAATAAGTACTGTAAAAATGGGCATTAGCCTAGATTTAACAAATTTTAAAGAAAAGTTAGGAAGAGGAAAGCTTATGAGAAAGAATGTTAACTATGGTAGAAGATTTTTAGTGTATTTAAAAAATGTAAAATGGCTTATTGGAACTATTGTATTATTTTCATTAGTTCTAGCAGGACTTGGACTAGTATTCCCAGTTGTTTGGTCAAATATACTAGTTAAATTAATTAATATTTCTAATAATACATATTTTGAATTACTTAAATATGTTCTTATTTACATATTCCTTGAATTCGTTGAAGGAATAATTAATGTTATTAAAAACTTTGTTTATTCTCAAGTTGAAACAAAGGTTACTAACGAATTAAAATTAGATTTATTTAATAAAACTCTTTCTCTTGAAACAAAAGCTTTCGATAAAAATAAAATTAGTTTCTTCACAACAAAAATTACTGAAGATCCTCATAACTTAATTGCGGCTTTCTTTAAACTAATAACATTAGGAATTAATATTCTTAAAGTGTTAGCACTTGTAATTTGCTCTTACAAATTATGCTTTGATGTATCATTAGTATTTGCTGTAAGTAGTGTAATTATATATTTAACTATTACTAGAATTAAACCATTCATTGCAAAAAATTCTAGAGTATTAAATTTCAATGTTAGAGATTATCAAGATTCATTAACTGATAAAATTAGATCAATCAGAGAAATCAAAAATATTGGTGCTAAAGAAATTGTATCTAATGAATTCAAAAATCAAACTGAAGATATTGATAAGAAAGTTGTATCTGCAAAAAATATTGATAACTTAATGGGACTATTAATGTTCACAATTAAATTTAGTATGCACAGTTTAGTTTTAATTATTACAACTTACTATTACTTTGCAGGAGTTATTAATTTTGAAGCAATTATTATTTTAGAATTATATGCAGCAGTATTATATTCATCTATGGTTCAAATTTCTGAATTAAATGGAATAATGATGGTGTATAAAAATTCTTTAAAATCAATTTTTGATATATTATCAAATAAAAATTATTCTCAAGAAAAATTCGGAAGTATTAATGAACTTTATGGTGAAGGTGATCTTATTATTAAGAACTTATCATTTGCTCTTGGTAATAGAAGAATGATTCTTGATAATATTAATTTTGAAGTTGCTAAAAATAGTAGAGTAGCAATAGTAGATCAAGGCGGAACTTCTAAACCTATTTTACTAAAATTATTACTTCGTCAATATGAACCTTGTGAAGGTAGAATTATGATTGATGATGTTAATATTAGAGATTTATCTGAAAAAGCATTAAGAAATAATATTATGCTTGCTAGTGAAAATACATTTATTCTTGATGATACACTTGAAGCTAATATTAAGATTGTTAAACCACAAGCAACAGTTGAAGAAGTTGTTAGTGTATTAAAAATGACAAATATTTTATCATGGTTTGGCGATATAACTATGGGAGAAATTCTAAATACAAAATTAGGTGAAGATAGAATGATTTTATCTGAAGTTAAAAAACAATTAATTTCTATTGCAAGAATTTTACTAGTATCACCAAAGATAGTTATTCTTGAAGAACCACAAAGTGATATTTCAGCTGAAGATACATATATGATTAAAAATGCAATTGATAAAATTACAAACTCAACTATATTAATCTTCTCTGAAAGAATTTCATCAATATCAGTATGTGATGAAATTATTACATTATCACCAACAAGATATGGATCAAGTGTTACTAAAGACGTAATTAGAGATCGTAACTTACTTGGATTTGTTTCTTCAAATTTAGGTGATACAATTAATCAATTAAAAAATATAAAAAATGTTAAAGAAAATAATTATATAGAAAATTATGACGATATAGATGTTAATGCAGAAATGCAAAACATTAAGAAATTAAATATGAATAAAGGAGCAAAAAATAATGAAGAGCACCGTATATTTAGTCAAATATGGTGAGATATTCACTAAGGGTGATAATAGATATATTTTCATGGATACTTTAGTTAAGAATATCAAATCAATGATTAGAGAAACAGGAAAATATGAAATTGTAAAAGAACAAGGAAGAATTATCATTAACCCAGTTGGTGAATATGATGAAGAAAGATTAGAAAAGAAATTATCACAAGTATTTGGTATTATTGGTTTTTCTAAAGCATATATGTTTGATGAAAAAGATTTTGAAGTAATATCAAAAGTTGCTTGTGAATATATTGATGAAAATATTTCACCTTTAAAGAAAACATTTAAAGTTGAAGCAAAAAGATCAGATAAAAGTTTTCCATTAAACTCTCCACAAATTTGTAGAGAACTTGGATCTAAAATCTTAGATGAAAAACCTGAATTCAGTGTTGATGTTAATAATCCATCATTTACTTTATGGGTTGAAATCAGAGATCATGTTTATGTATTCCAAGATATCGTAAGAACATGTGGTGGTATGCCAATCGGAACAAACGGAAAATCATTACTTCTTTTATCAGGAGGAATTGATAGTCCAGTTGCTGGATGGATGATTGGAAAAAGAGGAGTATATGTTGAAGGATGTTACTTCGACTCTCCACCATACACAAGTGAAATGGCTAAACAAAAAGTTGTTGATCTTGCTAAAAAAGTTGGAGAATATATTCCAGGATTTAAATTACATAGAGTAAACTTTACAGATATTCAATTATATATTAAAGAAAAATGTCCACTTGATGAATTAACAATTATCATGAGAATGTTAATGATGAGAATATCTGAAAGAATAGCAAATGAAATTGAAGCACAATCTTTAATTACTGGTGAAAGTATAGGACAAGTTGCATCACAAACAATGCATAGTTTAGCAGTTACTAATAGTGCTGTTAAGATGCCTGTATTTAGACCACTAATCGGATTTGATAAAGAAGAAATTGTTGATATCGCTAAGAAGATTGATACTTACGAAACATCAATTCTTCCTTATGAAGATTGTTGTACTTTATTCGTTGCTAAACATCCAAAAACAAAACCAAATCTTGAAGGTATTTTAAAATCTATGGAAGCATTAACTGACATCGACAGAATGGTTGATGAAGCTGTTAATACTAGAGAAATCATAGAAATTAGCTAGACAAGGAAGTAGATATACAAGGACGTATATTTTAATATAGAATCGCATATAAATACGGATATTTATATGTGATTTTTTTATGCCTTTTTTTATTGATTTAATGAGGAACTGTGTGATATAATCAGCTTAATAATTTGTACTATTAATAGTATATTGGTTAAATAAATAATATTTTCTCGGAGGAATTTTTATGGATGTTGATCAGTACATAGCAAGCCGGCTCGATGGCACTTTTACTTGCTATAAGCACATTGTGATTGATGGCATTAATTATTATTTTGAGAAGAAAGAAAATTTTGATTTGTTTATTAAAAATAAAAGTAGTTTATGGTCAAAATTTATTTCACAAAAAATGATTGATGCATTTAATGAAAATTGTTTTTCAATTTATTTCGTGGATGAGATAGAAGAGGATGGTGAAAAGGTAGCTGATGGTTGCTGCATATATAAACCTTGTGGTGATGAAAGATTAGCAAACACATTGGTTATAATGAATCACGATAATCCTAGTATTATCTTACACGAGTTTGGTCACTTCATAGACTTTTGTATGTCTCCAAATAGTGATCAATATTTTAGCGAAATGACAGAACTGAAAAATATTATACTTGATGAAATGAATTCGTTTGTTAAATGCTTTTTAGTATTTTACAATATGTTTGGTTCACTCAGGCATGAGGTGAAAATTAATGACATAAGAACGCTTGCTCTTAGTGTATATTATTTTGATCCTCGTGAATATTTTGCAGAGAATTTTGCAATGTTTTGTATGTTCCCGGATTATTTAAAATCTAAATGTCCTAGAACATATTCGTTTATATCGAAGGCACTTGGTTATACGGAGGTTAGTAATGAGTGATCGGAAGTACAGGATCATGATTGACGGACTTGGATATGAAGTTGAAGCATCTTGGGTTTTAAGAGAATATCCGATCGAAAAAGCAATTGATGCTGTTATGAAAAACTCTCCTATTGTTAAGAACTTTCTGATATCTCAAAAATGGACTTTAGTATTTCTCGAATTTCGTAATGATGGATCAGAAGCAGATAACATAGATAAGATGTTTTTTACCGTTGATTTTGATGAGAAGAAAATTTATTTTAACATGTTAGGAATAGCAAGACATGATTTAGTTGAGCATTATATTTTATATGCTTCAATGTTTGTGTTCGATAGTGCATTTAATTTTAAAATAAGTGAGTCGACGCTATTTCTAGGAGCTATGGCATTAGATGCAAAAATATTTACAGAGATGATGAAAGATGAAGTAGAAAAACAAATTGGAATCTTTTTGGATTGCCAAGTTGAAGATGAAGATTTTTTTGACATACTTCGTTTTGAATATCTTACACCTCGTAAGTATTTATATGCAGCCTACGCTAAACTTTGCTTAGAACCAGATGAAATGCATAATAATTGCGTTTATACAACTGATTATTTTAGGGGTGAATTCTGGTAAAATTAAATATAAGAAAAGATGGACTTTTGTCCATCTTTTTTTAGTGTAAAAAATAAATATAAATATTGCAGGAAAGGGTTATTTCTAAAATTATTATGACGAATTAAAACATAGAAAAGTATATTTAGGAAAACCAAAAAAAGTATTGAAATAATATTTCCTTGGTCTATAATGAAACTAAGGATTTTTATATATAAAAGTGGTGTAGATATGAGTAAATTTAGAGACAAAAAAGCAAAACAAAAAGAATTAAAAGATATAGCAAGAGGACTTAGCATGATATCATATTTAGGTGTGATGATGCTTGTTACTGTTGCTGTTGGAGTTTTTATTGGAGTAGTTTTAGATAAGTTTTTAAAAACTAATTTTATATTTACATTAGTGTTCAGTTTTTTTGGAATACTAGCTGCTTTTAGAAATATGTATTATCAAATTATGAAAAAATAATTTCATAAAAGAACATGGAGGTTATATGCTTAAACAAATTTACAAAAAAGTATTAATCGTTTCTTGTTGTACTGCATTTGTAACTATACTTGTTCACCTATTTGTTCCAAAATTAAATTTTGATTTATGGAACGCATTAATTGGTGTAGCAGCAGGTATGTTACTTACAGTATTAAGATTCAAAATGTTAAGCTCAAGCATAGACAAGATGATTGAACTTGATAAAAATGTTGCAAGTAAAATGAGCATGACAGGATACGTAGCAAGATATATATTAACAGCAGTGTTTTTGATAGGCGCTGTATTATATAGCATTGAAACTTTTGCTACTATGGCAATCACAGTTATACTTTCGACTGAAATAGGAGCAAGACTTTCAGTTCCTCAAAATGAGAAGAAGGGAGGTACAGAAGGTGACAGACAATAATTTAGAAGTTATGACTTCTTTTGAACTTTTCGGAAAGAAAGTAGAAGTAGTTACTGATCCTAACAAACAAGCTGATTTTAAAAATGATGTTGTGTTTGAAAACTTTTTAGGAACTGGGTTCAATGTTACTGAAACAATATTTAATACTTGGATAATTATGAGTATTATAATTTTGTTTTGTATAGCAACAAGAATTTTAATGAAACACTTCAAAGAAATTCCTACAGGATTTCAAAATGTAATTGAAACAATTGTAGAGATATTCCAAAACTTTACGAAAACTACCATGGGTGAACATAACTTAGGATTTGCAGGATTTTATTTTACAATCTTCGTATTCATTTTGTTATGTAACTTATCTGGATTATTTGCACTAAGATCACCAACTGCGGATTATGCAACAACATTTGCATTAGCAATTATTATCTTCTTTATGATTGAAGGATTTAATATTGCAAAAAACGGATTGGGTAATTTTATTAAAGGATTATTTGAACCATTGTGGTTCTTAATGCCTATGAATGTCGTTGGAGAAATCGCAACACCAATCTCACTTAGTTTCCGTTTATTTGGTAACTTACTTGCAGGAACAATTATTATGTCATTGTTTTACTCAATGCCATATTGGTTCACTAAGATAGGTGTTCCAGCAATATTCCATTTCTATTTTGATTTATTCTCTGGATGTTTACAAACATATATTTTCTGTATGTTAAGTATGACATTTGTATCAAATGTAATTCCAGTACCAGAAGAAAAAGTAGAAGAATAGAAATTAGAATTATAAAAAATTAAAAATGAAAATTAAAAAATATTAGGTAATAAAAATAAAGACAAATTAAAAATAAATAAATTATTTAGGAGGAAATTATGAACGAAGCATTACAAACAATTATCGCAGAAGGAGCTGCAAACATTTTAGCATTCTCAGGATTAGGAGCTGGTATCGCAATGATCGCCGGATTTGGACCAGGTATTGGGGAAGGTATCGCAGCATCAAGAGCCTGTGAAGGAGTTTCAAGACAACCAGAAGCAAAAGGAGATATCACATCTACTATGTTACTTGGACAAGCTGTATCAGAAACAACAGGTATCTATTCATTAGTTATCGCAATCATTTTAATATTTGCTAACCCACTTGTTGGAGCATATGCAAGTTTCTTAACAGAAAACGTTTTAGGAAAATAGTACTTTAAATATTAAATTTTAAATTAAAACAAATTGAAAATTTAAAGAAAGGAGTACTTGATGGAAGGAAAGATACTTACACTTAATTTCGATATGTTACTTGAAATCATAGTTCAACTTGTTAACACATTTATTCTTTTCTTTGCAGTTACAAAATTACTTTATAAACCTGCTGTTAAAATGTTAAACAACAGACAAGAAA
Organism: Clostridia bacterium; assembly: GCA_024407775.1. Classification (GTDB taxonomy): domain Bacteria; phylum Bacillota; class Clostridia; order Lachnospirales; family JAKSVV01; genus JAKSVV01. The sequence goes on along the minus strand of JAKSVV010000014.1, from coordinate 1,777 downwards.
GAATTAAAAACGATATTGAATCTGCAAAAAAATCTAAAGAAGATGCTGAAGAACTTAAGAAAGAATATGAAGAAAAACTTTCAGGAATTAAGAAAGAATCAGATAGAATTTTAGATGAAACTCATAAGAAAGCAACTGATAACGAAATGCAAATTATTAAAGAAGCAAGAGAAGAATCAGATGCACTTAAGAAGAAAACTCAAAGTGATATTGAAAAATATAAAGAACAAGTCAAAGATGATATTAGACGTGAAGTCATTGACGTTGCTACTGTTATGGCAAGAAAGATTGTTGCCGAAAGCTTAGATGAACAAAGAAAACAAGAATTGCTTGATGAATCAATTAGAGAAATGGAGAACTTAAAATGGTTAGTATAGTTTCAAGAAAATATTCGGAAGCATTATTTCTTGTTGGTAAAGATAAAAATTCATTAGATAAATATCAAAATGAAGTTTTAGATTTAAGTGAAGTTTTCAAAATGAATAAAGATATAATGACAAGTTTATGTCATCCACAATTACCACTTCAAAGTAAAGTAGCAATTGTAAAAGATTTATTCAGTAACAAATTATCAAAAGAAGTAGTAGCACTTATGATAGTTGTTTTAAGAAAATCAAGACAAGAATTTTTACCGGAAATATTTGAAGCATTTTTAGAAAAATGTAAAGAAGATAAAAATGTTGCAACAGCTGTTATTATTTCAGCTGAAAAACTTGGTGAAAAATATATCAATGAAATTAAAAAAGATTTAGAAAAGAAAACTACTAAGAAAATTGAAATCGAAGAAAGAATTGATGATAGATTAATTGGTGGTGTGAAGATAATGGTTGATAATGTTTTATTTGACGGTTCAATCGATGGAAAAATAAAAAATATATATAAGGCAATTAGTTAGAGAGGAGGCTAAAATGAATTTAAAGCCAGAAGAAATTGGTAGCATAATAAAAAAGCAAATCGAAAGTTATGCTGACGATTTACAAATTTCTGAAGTTGGTACAGTTATTTCAGTTGGTGATGGTATCGCGAGAGTATATGGATTACCAAATGCAATGAGTAACGAATTACTAGACTTCGGTAATGGTCTTTACGGAATTGCACTTAACCTTGAAGAAGATAACATTGGGGTAGTTCTTCTAGGTAGTGATAAAATGGTTAAAGAGGGAGACGAAGTTAAGTCAACAGGAAGAATTATTTCTGTACCAGTTGGTGATGAATTAATTGGTAGAGTTGTTAATTCACTTGGTGAACCACTTGATGGTAAAGGACCAATCAATGCAAAAAAATATAGAGAAATTGAAAGAATAGCTCCTGGGGTTATTGAAAGAAAATCAGTTGATACTCCATTACAAACAGGTTTAAAAGCTATCGACTCAATGGTTCCTATCGGAAGAGGACAAAGAGAATTAATCATTGGTGATAGACAAACAGGTAAAACTGCTATCGCTATTGATACAATCATAAATCAAAAAGGTCAAAATGTTTTATGTATCTATGTTGCTATTGGACAAAAAGCATCATCAGTTGCTAAGACAGTTGATACATTAGAAAAAATGGGAGCAATGGAATATACTACAGTTGTTGTTTCAACAGCCAGTGAACTTGCACCATTACAATATATTTCACCATATGCTGGATGTGCTATAGGTGAAGAATGGATGGAAAACGGAAAAGATGTATTAATCATTTATGATGATTTATCAAAACACGCTGTATCATACCGTGCAATGAGCTTACTTCTTAAGAGACCACCAGGACGTGAAGCTTACCCAGGTGACGT
>JAKSVV010000013.1 GCA_024407775.1 Clostridia bacterium | reverse complement strand
TAATAAAAAAATATGACTTGCGTCATATTTATTTATTATATTTTTTATTATTATTTCTTATTTACTTTGCCATTCTTTATAAGCTTCAAGTATTTTTCCTTTAACTTCTTCTGGTGATAAATTAGATGTATCTAATACAAAATCATAATTGCTCATATCATCTTTATGTATTCCATAGATTTCAAAGTATCTGTCATTTTCTAATTGAAATCTCTTTTGTAAGTCTGCTTTTTGTTCTTCAACAGTATCAAATGATTCGCTTTCTTTTCTATTAGGATCATTAAATGCACGATTAGCAGCAATATCTATATCTACTGTTAAATAAATTTTAAATGAATCAGGTACAACATACCAACCAAGTCTTGCATCAACTATTAGATTGTCATGATCCTTTGCATATTCTCTTGCACTTTCTTCAATTTGATTATCTATTTCAGGATGACTACCTACATATTCATTAAATTCAGTAACACTCATTCCCATATCAACAGCTAGTTTTCTAAAATATGATCCATTACGATATACTTCATAATTCAATTCATCTTTTAAAAGATCAATTACTGTACTCTTACCACTAGCTAAATCTCCTGCGATTGTAATTATATTTTTCTTCATATATCCTCCTAAAAATTATTCAATTATACTTTGTCTTTCATCATTAATTTCATCAATCATATCTTCTTGAATTCTTCTTCCACATCTTGTACAAAATAATTCAAGTTTATTAAAATGTGTAACTTTACCCATATCATAAATTTTTGATACAGATTCTATTACTTTAGCATCAACTACATCTTCACAAAATTCACAAAAAGAAACTATATGTGTTCCATTTTTAATTTCGTCTTTCGCTAATGCTTTTTCTGTTTGTGGTTTATTTTCATATATCATTTCTTTCACCTCTATGGTTATTATATAATATTTATTAAAAAAATAAAAGATACAAATGTATCTTTTATTTTTTATTTATTTTATTATTTTGCTTCTTCTTTTGTTTCTTCTTCATCTTTGTTATATCCTTCAACATACTTATTCATGATATAAACAAATTTCTTTTCAAAGTCATCTCTATTATCATCATAAATAAAATATGATTGAGCATCTTGGAAGTGCGAGTATGATGCTACTTCTTCTTCATTTGCATCATTAATAAATGTAACTTGTAATCTTACTTCCTTTAATGTTCTTAGTAAAGCAAAATAAATTTCAGAATTATATTTTACATTATCATAATAAATATCTGTTCTTTTCATTCCATCTTTTAATCTATAGTTTAAATATAATCTTTGATTATCTGTGTCTATTGTATATGAATCATACTCAAGTGCATAATCAAGTAATGGAATATTTTTTGCAATCTTATCAATATCTACTTCTTCTGTTAATGCATATCTTTTTTGTCCTATCATTTCTTTAACATGTTCATCTTTAACTGCATTAACTTTTAATACTACATATCCTATCATTGATAAAATTATTAAAATTAAAAATGTTATTACAATAACTTTTAAATATTTTTTCATACATCCTCCAAAATTATTTAACCATTTTTTCTATGTCTATTACCCTATCAGCAAAATCTCTATACCATGAAGCTTCGTGAGATACAATAAGTACTGTTCCTCTAAAATTAATAATAGCATCTCTTAATGCTTCTTTAGCATCTTGATCTATATGGTTAGTAGGTTCATCTAGTATTAATGTTGTATATTCTTTTTGGAATAACTTACAAAGTTTAACCTTTGCTTGTTCTCCACCTGATAAAGTTTTTAATGGTTGCTGAATGTGTTCTGATTTTATTAAACACTTTGCAAGTTCACGTCTTATATCTTTTTCTGTCATACGTGGAAATTCATTGTGTAAATATTCAAGTGGTGTTTGCATATCATTAGGCCAATTTAAATCTTGTTCATAATATCCAACTTTTATATTTGGTGCAAATTTAAAACTTCCACCAAGGCTAGGTATTTCTCCTACTAATGTTTTTATTAAAGTTGATTTACCTATTCCATTAAATCCTTTAATAACAATTTTCTTTTCGTTCTCTAATGAGAAATTTAATTTTTGTAATAATGGATAATAATATCCGACTTCTAAATCTTTTACTTCTAAGATTCTATTATAAGTTGTTGGTAAACATTTAAATTCAAATGTTGGTACTCCATGTTCTGTTGGAGCATCTAATACTTCCATCTTATCTAGCATCTTTTGACGAGATCTAGCCATACCTGCTGTTGCTGCTCTTGCTTTATTTCTTGCAATAAAATCTTCAGCTTTTGCAATTTGTCTTTGTTGTGCTTCATAGTTTTTAATATATTGTTCTCTTCTTGCTGCTTTTTGAACAGTGAATGCACTATAGTTACCTGTATATTTATCTATACTTGTCATTTCAATATCAACTATTACATTACAAATTCTATCTAAGAAATCAAAGTCATGTGATATAACTGCAAATGTTCCATCAAATTCTGATAAATATTTTGATAGCCAATCAACATGTTCTTTGTCTAAGAAGTTTGTAGGTTCATCAAGTAATAACATATCTGGTGAATCTAAAAGTAATTTTGATAAAATAACTTTTGCTCTTTGACCACCTGATATCTCGCTTATTTTTTTATCTAAACCAATTGCAGTTACTCCAAGTCCTGCTGCCACTTTTTGAATCTTAGCATCTATAGAATAAAAATCTGATTGATCAAGTTGATCTTGAAGTCTTGCAACTTTATTCATCATGTCATCAGAAAAATCATCAGTCATTGATGCATATATATCATTAATTTTTTGTTCTATATCATATAAATCTTTATATGCAGTTCTTAAGTAATCAAATATTGTAACTTCTTTATCCATTTGTGCATATTGATCTAAGTGACCTACTGTTATTTTAGGTTGCCATTTTACTATTCCACTATCAGGAACTTCTTGTCCCATAAGTGTTTTCATAAATGTAGATTTACCTGCACCATTTTGTCCTACAATACCAACATGTTCTCCCTTATATATATCAAGACATGCATCTTTGTATAATATTTTTTCTCCATAAGAATGAGTAAGGTCTCTAATTTCTAGTAAGCTCATTTTTATTTTTCCTTTCAGTATATTATTCGTCATAAATATTTTTTGTATAACAAGTATACCAATATTTCTTTATATTTTCAAGGAATATAAAAAAAGATGGAGAAATAAATTTCTCCATCTTAATCATTATTTAGTTGTTCTTTTTGTTACTTTACCACTACCTGTGATAATACCATCGATAATACCATACTCGAGTGCTTCCTGCGCATCAAGGTAATGATCTCTTTCCATATCAGCTGCAAGTTTTTCATAAGGCTGGTCACAGTTATCAGCAAGAATCTGTGTCATTTTCTTCTTCAACTTAACAATGTTCTCTGCTGTAATCTGGATATCCGTTGCCTGTCCCTGAGCGCCGCCAAGAGGCTGATGAATCATAATCTCTGAGTTAGGAAGAGCAAATCTCTGTCCCTTTGTACCACCGCTAAGAAGGAATGCTCCCATACTTGCTGCCATACCAAGACAAACTGTTCTTACATCACACTTTACGATATGCATTGTATCATAGATACTCATTCCAGCTGTAACATGTCCTCCAGGGCTATCGATATAAACCGTAATAGGTTTCTCACTATCCTCTGCCTCAAGGAACAATAACTCTGCTACAATTACATCTGCCATCTGATCATAGATTTCACCTGTGATAAAAATTATTCTTTCTTTCAATAATCTAGAATAGATATCAAAGGATCTCTCTCCTCTACTTGTCTGCTCAATGACCATAGGTATTAAATTATCTGTTGGGCTTCCCATGTTGTCTTTCCTCCGTAAACAAAAAACCACTAGTTACATGCCTGATATACTTATAAAATAAAGTATTAATTAAAGGCTTAAATTTGAGGTTATTTTATCATGATATCCATATTTTGTCAAATAAAAAAGCTCTTAATTAATTAAGAGCTAATTGTAATCTTTCAATATTTCCATGCATTAATGAGTAATATGTTTCTCCGCTTTCAAATTCTTCTTTAGAAACATTATGTGCTGTGTGGAATAATAATACCTCACATCCTGTTTCATCTTTTAGAGTTTCGCATACTTTTTCTGCACTAAGTTCAATATGAAATACATATTTAATTTCATCTTCTAATATTTTATCTTTTAAAAATAAAATTGTTTTTGCACTTGCTTCAGATTCACTAGAGCATCCAGGGAAAGCTGCATAATAATCTAAACCAAATTCTTTAACAAAATATATTAATGGAAATCTATCTCCAAAAATAATTTCTTTCTTACTAGCATTATCTACAACTGATTTAAATTCATGTCTTAATGATTTAATATCATTTATATAATTTAATGCATTTTGTTCATATAAATTTTTATTGTCTTCATCAAGTAAAATTATTTCGTCTTTTAATCCATTAATAATATCTATAACATTTGATGGTGAAGTCCAAACATGTTCATCATATTCAACTTCTTCATCATCTAATTCTTCTTCATGTTCTTCTTCCATACCTTGTTTAAATTCTTCAACAACAAGTGATACATAATCACAAAGTTTAACTTCTTTAATATCACTAGATAAACTTTCTAATATTTTATCAGCCCATGCATCAGATTCACCGCCAACATATATAAACATATCACAGTTTTCTATAAGCATAATGTCTTGTGGTGTTGGATCAAAGTTATGTGATTCAACTCCTGGATCAAGTAACATTGTTATATTAACATTTTCATTATCTTTAGTTATTGCTCTTGCAAAATCATAGCAAGGGAAATTTGTTGCTACTATTTCTATCTTATCACTTTTAGTATTAATGTTTTCACAACCTGTTAGCATTAAACTAAACATCATAAGAGTTAAAACTAAAAATATTTTTTTACCTTTAAATATTTTTTTCATTTTGTATTACCTCTTGTATTACCTTATATATTTTTTATTCTCAAATTCAATTTTCAATTTGAGACTAAGTTTCAAATTCGTCTTTTTGATTTTAACATAGTTTTATATTTATTGCAATACATAAATAAAAAAGAGATTACAAAATTAATTGTAATCTCATTATATTATCTTTATTATTCTGCTATTATATCTTGCATTGCATATATACTATCCCATTCACTTCTTCCTGAAATAGCTTCATATGTTTCGCCAAAGCCATAACTTAAATAGCTTGCTCCTCCGCCGTATCCAACCATAGTATCATGTACATTTCCTTTATCATGTTTGATTAACACTTGAATACCAGCATCTATTGCAACATATGCATCTGATAAAATTTCATCAGCTGTTATATTATGTACTACTCCATCAGGTGTAGTTACAGGATTTATTTTGTTAAACCATCCTTTACCTACTTGCATAAGTCCGTAATATGTTCCCGCTCCTACTGTGTTAACATTACCATTACTTTCATTAGCAACAATTAATTTAACTAGTACTGGATCTACGCCATATTTATTAGCAACTTCAATAATTACTTCATCATGATCTGATGCGCCATCTAATCCATAAACCCAGTTACGTCTAAATGAATTTGGTCCATATCCTGCTGCAATATAATCATCACCATTAGGTAAAAGTTTTACTATTTCTTCTACTTCAATTTCATTAATGTTATCAAAATTAAAGAATGAATCATCAGCATAAATATATAGTTCATTAGATCCATCTAAAATTTTATACCATGTTCCAATTTTAGATTTTACTAAAACTCTATCACCTTTATGTACTTGATATGCAATATTTTTTCCTGTTATTCTTTTTGATGTTCTAACGTTAATTGGTTCATCAATAATTGTTGCATTACTTTCATCTAATCCTTCAGGAATTAAATCGCTAAAGTCATCAATTTCTACAACTTTATTTTCTTGATCCCAGTTAACTGAATAATCAAATGCTTCACATACAAATCTAATTGGTAAGAATGTTCTATCATTAATTATTACAGGAAGTGCATCTGTTGTAATTCTTTTATTATTTACAGTAATGTAAGATTCATTAAATGGAACTACAACTTGTTTAAAACCTTTATTTAGTTCTATACAATTTTTTTCACTGTTCCAATTTACATTAACACCAAGTGATTCCATTGTTATTCTAAGCGGTACTAATGTTCTTCCATTCTCTGCAAATGGTTTACCTGTTTCTTCATCAAAATTAATATAGTCATCAAAGACTGCAACTTGGACTTCAAAATCTTTTGCTATAATGTTATGAGTTGAACCTATTAATGTTAAAGATAAACATGTAGCAAAAAAGATTTTTTCGATCTTGTTCATAATCTTTTCCTCATTTCATTTTTAAAAATTTATATTTTCTTTTCTAATTTTCAAACCTTAATGATATTATCATTAAATAGCTAATTTGTACAGTAATATTTTTCCATACAATAATTAACTTACTTCATAAAATTATATATAAAAATTTTAAAAGTGCAAATTTATTAATACTTGCAAAGAAAAAAGATATTGAATAAATCAATATCTTTCTATACTTAAAAATCTTCGTCTTCATCATTATAATCTTCTAAAAATGGATTATCATCGTCTTCATCATCATCTTCATCATAATCATCATCCATGTTTTCTAAATATTCTTCGAAGTCTTCTTCATTCATTCCTTCAAAATCTGATGGATCTTCTCCAGTTATATGCACAAAGAATCCATTAAGAAAATCATCGCACATATCAAGAAGAGCATCTTGTTTTAATTTTATTTTTAATTCTTTTGTTACTTCAAGTAAAAGTGTATAAGTATTTTCATCTCTTACTACTATTTCTTTAGGTAATCCACGTTCACCTAATACATTAAAGAAATCATTTATAACTGTATCTATAAAATCAAATTCTTCTTTATTACTCATAAGTGGTTTATCATATGGTGAAAATCTTATTATTTCATTAGTTGTTTTATCTGCTAATATTACATATCTCATTATTTGAGTTTTCTTTATTGTTTCATTCATGAATGGATTTTTATAATTCACTTCATCAATTGGTATAGGTAAATAATTTAATAATTCAAATTCCCAAACATGATTTGTTCTTTTAAATTCTTTTGCTTCATCAAGCACATCTTGTGGTGGCATTACTGATGGAAGATAATCATCTATATCTTTTGGAAGATCAGTTTGAATATCTAATTTATCTTCATCTTCATCATAAGATAATATTAATGCATTACGAGGATCTGATAAGAATATGTCTCTTATTTTTTTAACTTCATCAGTGTATTCATTTTTATTTCTCTTACCTATTCTATCAAATTCTATTAATGCTTTTTCTAAAGTTGTAAAAGCTAAAATAGCATCATCAAGTTCTTCTTCTGTAAGTTTTGATGGAAGATAACCTTTAACAAAACTTTCAAAAGTTATAACTTTATTATTAATTCTTTTTTCCATGAATTCATCAGCTAGTTTAACATTTTCTTTTAAGCATATTTTTTCATCATTGAATACCATAAGTATTCCTTCTTGATAATTAATACCAAGTAAGTCTGGCATTCTTGAGCATTGCATTTCATTATAGTTTCTTATACCACTCTTACTTGTGCAAAGCATAATACCTTCAAATAATCCGCTCATACCCATAACAGACATATAAAATTCTAAACCTTCATATGCTTTTATTACTATTAATCTTTCTTCAACTATCCACTTCCATGGAGCTAGTTTACAAATAGTAGATGCAACATCATAAAGTTTTGTCCATTTATCTTTAAGAGACTTTTTCATATCCACCTCCTTATCTTATAATTTAGTCCATTTCTATATCTGTTAGAAATATTATCACATCAAAAATATGAATGTCAATAAATATAAATAAGAAAAAAAGAACCTAAAAGGTTCTTATTTTTCTTATTCTTCATTGTTATTTTCTTCATTAATATTTTCATCTTGTTCATCAGATTTTTCATTAGAAACTTCATTAGCTTTTTCTTCAGCTAATTCTTCTTGTTCTTCATTTTCTTCTGATACTTCTTCTTTATTTTTGTCTTTGTTAATATCTTTTATTATTATATCCATAAATTTATCATCTAGTTTTAAATATTTTTTAATAGGTTCATATGATGCTTCTTTTACTTCATCATTTAAAACTACTAATCTTGATAATAAATATAATAAGATAATTGTTGCAAGAACTGCTACTAATATTGCTGAGAAATCAACATGTGAATATATACACATTGCTATAAATATTACTCCAAGGAATATTCCTAAGAATACATATTTTAATCTAAAAGTAAAAATAATATGTTCAAATTTTTTCATATTACTATTATCTTCTTCAATGTTTCCATCAACATTTGTTTCTTTCATTAGTTTTCTTTTAGACATATTAACAAGTAAAGTTCTTTTAATATCTCCAAGTGGTTTTATTGCAAGTTCACTACATACTACTAAACTAAATGTGTATGCTGCAACTAATAAACAAAATAATATTAATCCAATTATACTTAAAAGCATAAAGTCCTCCATATATTTTTCTATATATATTTTACTATATTTTATATTTTTTGCAACTATATTTATATTTATCGTTATTTATGCTATACTTTCTATAGTTTAAAAAGGATGGATTTATGGGAAAATTAATTAAAAAAGATAATGAAGAAAATATATATTTAATGTTTAATAAACCAGCCGGTTATCTTACAGCAAGAAGTGATGATAAAGATAAAACTATCTTTGATATACTTCCGGATGAATTAAAAAATAATTATACTATCTTTCCTGTTGGAAGATTAGATAAAGATACGGAAGGTTTAATCTTACTTACTAATGATGGATTATTCAATCATAAAGTAATTCATGCTGATAGTAATGTTGCTAAAACATATGAGTTTTGGGCACTAGGTAATCTTGATAAAAAATATATTAAAGAATTAAAAGAGGGAGTTTGTATAGATGATAAATTTTCTGATGGGAAGAAAATTACTAAGAGTGCAAAATTAAAAGTTATAAAAAAATCAAAATTCATTAAAGTAAAAAATGAAATAGAAAAATTACCTTTAAGAATTTTTAGAAAGCAAAAAGATGATCAAGATATTTTTTATGGAAGTATTACTCTTAGTGAAGGAAGGAAACATGAAGTTAAAAGACTACTTAAATATTCAGAATGTTTTGTTATATATTTAAAAAGAGTTTCTATTGGTAAATTAAAATTAGATAAAAATTTAAAACTTGGTGAATACAGAAAATTAACTGATAAAGAAATTAAATATTTTATGAAATAATTTATATTTATAGAGTGATTATTATCACTCTATTTTTTATTTGACATTCACTCTATTATGATGATATAATTCCTCTATAAAAATTGTTGCGTAACTAATACGTATTACTTTGGAGGTAAGAAATCATGGGCGATAGTGATATCATCGAAGAAGGAACTTGCACAAACAATCAAAGTTGTGAATATCGAGACATAAGACGAGACTGTGATGGTGACTGGGATTACTACTGTCATAAATACAGCGGAACATGTCCATACATGAAATGTGTTCGTGATGTTGATCGTGATATTGTGCAGCTTTGTAGAAAGTAAAAAAATAAAAAGCATAGCTTAGCTATGCTTTTTTTCTTATAAAATTTTAATTTTTTTATGGAGATGACGAGAATCGAACTCGTGTCCGAAAGCATGTCCAATAAAGCTTCTCCTATCACATTTCTAGTTTAAGTTTCCTATATGGCATCTCCTAGAAATAAGTAAGCCATATAGTAGCTTCATAATAATCACTCCTATTCAAAGCTTTATAAGGTGATTCTCTCGCTAATCGACGCTCTTATATAAGACGCGAGAAGATCCTATAACGAGCGGCATGCATTACTTACTAAGCAGCGTATGCTAAATTATTATTGTTTGCGTTTATATTTAAACTAGGCTTTTTTACGTGAGTCTTAACACGGATAGCTACTCTATTTTCTTTACCCCCGTCGAAACCTTTACATCCCCAAGTATTATAATAATAGCATAACATAAACCATAATGCAAAGTATTTTTATGTTTGTAATCATATTTTAATATATATAAGTATAAAAAATATATAAGAAAAAAGGATGAAGATTAAAATCTTCATCCTTTAATAAACTAATTCTTAAAATTACCGGCTAAGTAACCAACTGAAATAATATTTCCTGTATTACCATCAATGTCTGTATCTACAGCATCAAGGAAAGCTGGGAACTTATCATTCTGGCTGTTTACGCTACCCTTAAGTCTTTCAACTTCATTCTTTGTAGCAATGACATAAATGCTATATACATGCTCGCCGCCCTTTGGAGGATATGGTCCAACATATTCTTTTGTTGCCCATCCCATAGGAAGTGATGTTTCAGTAACATTAGCTGCCTTCCAATGAATAAAGTTATTCATGTTTTCATCAACCATGTAGATCTGATAGCATGCTGCACCTTCAACTGGATTCCAGTTTAATTCTGGAGAGACATTCTGACCCTTATCGGTATTTGATATATCCTTTATCCAATTAGCGCCCTTAAGGCTAGGAGAAGAAATCTCGAAACTAGCATACTTAGTTGCTAAATTATTACCAGAAACGGTTCCTGAACCGCTGCCGCATGCAACGAGTGTAAACATCATAATTATTGCTAAAAATACAGTGCAAATTCTTTTCATATTTATTCCTCCCGAAATCACACAAAACAGTTATTGTAGCTGCAAATTAATGCTTTATTTATATCATAAAATCGGTATCTTTGTCAATAAAAAATTGTAATTTTGTAATTAAACAGTTAACGCAATTTTGTATTTATTTTTATGTTTATGTTTATATTTGTATTTTTATTTATAATTTTGTTCTAACAAAAAATCTTATGCAACGCATAAGATTTTTATATTTAATAATTTCCTTTTTCAGCTATTCTTGCTCTTCTATCTGCATCTCTCTTAGCAGTTGATTCTCTCTTATCATAAAGTTTTTTACCTTTTGCTAGAGCTATTTCAACTTTTACTAATCTTCCTTTAAAATAAACTTTAGTAGGAATAATTGTATAACCTTGTTCTTTACACTTACCTATTATTTTATTTATTTCTCTTTTATTAAGAAGTAATTTTCTTTCTCTCATTGGATCTCTATTAAAGATGTTACCCATTTCATAAGGAGAAATATTCATACCACTAATAAATACTTCACCTTTATATACATGTACATAACTTTCATTAACAGAACATTTACCCATACGTAATGATTTTACTTCTGTACCAACTAGTTCTATTCCTGCTTCAAAAGTATCTTCTAAGAAATATTCATAAGATGCTTTTTTATTTTGTGCTATGATTTTTATTCCTTCCATAATATTTTTTCCTTTTCATTTTAGTAATTATTTTTTGCAAACATAAAAGCTACTAAATTATTTTTTATTTAAGTAGCTTATATGTCTTATAAATCATTTTAGCTGCTTCAGATCTTGAGGCGTTATTACCACCTTTAAATGTTCCATCTGGATATCCATTTAATACTCCATTCTTAACAACTAAATTTATTTCTGTTTTATAATTCTTTGCAGTGAAGTCTTTGAATTGTTTTGTATAATCTTCATTAACTCCTACTGTATATTTATTTGCAAGAAGTACTCTACCAATCATGACAGACATTTCTTGTCTTGTTATCTTACCATCTAGTTTTAAGTTCTTATAGTTAGCACCATAATCACTTGTTGTAATAATACTATATGCTTTGGCCGCATCTAGATATCCATCTCTTACAAACCAGTCATTAGATAACTTTTTATATTTTGTTAAACTTAAGTTTGATACTCTCATAAGTAAAGCTATAAATTCTTTTCTTGTGATTGTTCCTTCTGGACGATATGTTCCATCTTCATAACCAGTAATTATTTTTGCATTATATAATGAGATGATATAGTTATATGCCCAGTGATTTTTTAATAAATCTTTAAATATTGATGAATAGTTTGATACTGGTGTTAGATTTTCATCAAAGTTAATTGTTGCTCCTTTACCTTCATAAGTAAATCCATTTGCATCTTTAATAAAAATTCTAACTTGATATTCACCACTATAATTTTCTATTAATGTTCTAGCTCCTGCATAACTTCCAATGTATGCAATATTTTGTTCACCTGTTTTTGTTGTCTTAATTGGAATTATATTTGAACTATTATTTTTTGGATGCATTATGATTGTATATTCATAATTTCCGTTAGCCATTGAATCCCATGTAATTTTATACATGTTGTATTTATTTTGTACTAAATATTTTTTTGAAACACTTAGTGTAGATGTATAATATGAACTTGGTCTAGAACTTGCTCCCCCTGCCATGTTAGCCCAGTAATCATAAAGCCCTGGTACATGAGTTGCAAGTGGTAAGTCCATGTTTTCTTGTGGATATGAATTTGAACTTAAGTAAGTTGTTTGTGAATATCCATAGTCAGCTCTTTCTTGTACATCTTTATAATCAACAGAAACTTTGTTAGCTGGGTTGCCAAATAGTTGTATGTAATCCCATGCTGCAATTTCTGCAATGTCCCACTTACTATTACCTGATAAGCTTGAATAGTTTATGACTTGAGACTTAGTATTTAATCCTCTTATTTTTGCATATTGAGAATTAATCCATCCCTTACCATATTTCTTTTCATAAGTTACAAGGTAGTATGTTGTAAAGTGATGTCCATATTCATGTGTTAAAGTTTTTGAAATACTAGATAATGAACTTGAATCATTACATCCTAATAAAACAATATAACTATTATCACCCATAGCATATGTTCCATCATTCTTTACTATAACATCTGCATTATAGTAACCACTAACTCCTTCTTCAATATCAGGATATAGATAAATATATTTAAGTTTACTAATTTCATTAGATACATAATTCTTTGTTAGTTCTCGATAAACTTGCATCAACTTTTCTTTTGTATTCCATGTCTTTGAATAACTTTCAATCTTTGGTCCAAGTGTTGATTGATATTCACAAACTGGATCACCATAACCCGCACGAGGTCCGGCATATACATTAATTGAACAAGTTAAAACTAAGAAAAAAGTTAGCATCAAAATTCTAAAACTTTTCTTCATTTTTATCCTCGTCAAATTTAAATTTTTATTTTAAAAAATTTATTTTCTAATTATTAAAAATATTTATATTATTTTATATAATTATTTTTTATTCATTAATTCCTAAAATAGTTCCATCAGGAATTTTTCTTCCTCTTAAAAAATCTGAAGCATCCATTGCTTTCTTTCCTTCAAGTTGAAGTTTAGTAATTAATATTGCTCCATCATTTGTTTTAACTAATACTCCATCATCTGATGTATTAATAACTGTTCCTGGCGCAGCATTAGTTTTATCATCTAAAACTTTTTTAAGATCAATTACTTTTAACATCTTACCATCAAGATAAGTATAAGCACTTGGCCATGGAGTCATACCTCTTACAAAACTAAATAGTTTTTTAGTTGGCATATCAAAATTAATTTCTCCATCTTTCTTTGATAGCATTCCACAGTGTGTTGCTTCTTCTTCATTTTGTTTTGTTCTAGTGTAATTATCATTTTCGATATCATTTAATGTATCAACTAATAATTCACCACCCATTAGGGCTAATTTATCAAATACAGTTTCAGCTGTATCATCATCTGTAATATTATATTCACTTACTTTAATAATATCACCTGTATCAACACCTTCATCCATAAACATTGTTGTTACTCCAGTTTTTTCATCACCGTTTATAACAGCAAATTGAATTGGTGCACTTCCTCTATATTTAGGAAGTAATGATCCATGAACATTTATGCATCCCTTTTTAGGAATATCTAAAATATTCTTTGGTAAGATTTTTCCGTAAGCTACTACACAGAAAACATCTGCATCTATACTTTTTAATTTTTCTTCTAATTCTAAATTACCTTTAACTTTGCTTGGTGTAATTACTTCTATGTTATTTTCTAAAGCTAATTTTTTAACAGGAGTCATTTGAAGTTCATATCCTCTATTTGCTGGTTTATCTTCTTTTGTAACAACTAGCGCAACTTCATGTTTTGATTCTATTAGCTTTTTAAGACTCATAGCAGCAAAGTCTGGTGTTCCCATAAATACTATTTTCATAACCCCTCCTACTTTTTCTAACCCTATTATACAAAAAATTAATAAAATATCAAACAAATTTCAAAGTTTTTTTAATAAAAAAATGAGGCAAAAAATCTTTATTTTACCTCACTTTTTCTATATTTTTTAAAACTCTAAATATTAATCATCTAAATCATCAAATTCATCTTCAAAAGATGCATCATTTGTTTCTATTTCTCCATATAAATTATCAGCTAATTTAGCTAAATCTTCATCATCAAATGTTGCTGCTTTAGCTCTTTGTGGAGCATCAGAACTTGTTTGACACATGTCAGTAATGTTAGCGATTTCATCTTCATCAAGTCCCATATCAAGTAAAATTCCATAAAATCTTTCTTCACATCCTCTAAGTTCTTTTAATTCTATTATATCTTCATATTTTGAATTAACATCACTAGGGAAGATCATGCATTTAAATGCAGAATCAATAAGTAATGATTTATATTCTGTACTAATATCTTCATCAAGTAATTTTTCTTCAACTTTATCTAGTAATGCATATTGTGCGTTACCTATAAAATTACTCTTTGTGAAATCTGGTTTAACATTTGTTTTAATATATAATCCAACTTCTTCATTAATTGTTTTAACTAATCTTTCATCAAGTTCAAAGTCCTTACCAAATTCTTTTCCGATGTTATTCATAATATTTTTCTTAAGTTCATTTGATATCAAAATTCTTCTTTCAGCTTCATAACGTGTTGCCCATGTTTGATAATCCATGTTCTTAATAAATTTCTTACACATGAATTCATCTTGTGATACACCTCTTAAGTAATTAATATTTCCTCTATAAAATTCTTTTATTACTTCTTGTGCACCATCACTTGATGTATAATATAATGTTGCAAGTCTTACTTCATCATCATAACTAATTGGTTCACCAAGTCTAGCAACGCTAGATAAGATTTCATTTAGTCCTTCTGTTATACCTACTCCATTACTATATGGATCAGCAAAACCTGTACATGCCATATATTTTTCATCACCAAATTCATCTTTATTAACTCTTGCTCCTAACATATGACTTAGTTCATGAATTGTATATGCTTTTCCAAGTTCATCATCAAATGATTTTTTACAAAGTCCAAATGCATTATCTTTTGGTTTAAAATATGCTGCTGTTATATTAGGTAATTTTTCATTTGATTCAATTTTTAAGTTAGGTAATCTTTCAATTAAATTTTCAGCACTAACAAATGGGAAAACTCTTTGAATTCTTTTTAGCATGTCTCCAATTGCTTTAGCTTCTATCACTTCACAATCTGGCAAATATTCATCAATGTTTATTTCTCCAAGTGTTAATGGATTTTTATTCATACCATCTTCTATATTTTTAGCCGCATCAAAATCAACAGCAGGTGAATATAAATAAAATGTTCTTGCAATTATTAACTCATCTTGTGGATGTGTTGATAATGGTACAAGTTCTCCATCTTCTAAAAAGTAACCTGTGTTAATTGTCATAGCTTCATCATCTAATTCTTCTTCCCCAAGCACAACCAATTTATTTTTGTAATATACTCTTCCGTATTCTTTAAATTGGCCCATATTTTTCTCCATTTTCTAATGTTATAAACACATTATGGATATAAAAAAACATATGTCAATAAAAAAAATACAGGAATAAAATTCCTGTATTTTACTAGGGTTTTAGCATCAATACTATTATGGGTTATTAACAAAATTCTATTTCTTCATCTTCATAAATACTTGTTTCATTATACTCATCGCTATATATTGATAATCCTTCCATTTCTAAATGTTTATTAATTGTATCCTTCCATTCGAATACTTCATCGTAAATACTTTTTATTTCATCTCTTTCATAACCAAGTTCGTCACAAATATCAAATAATTTTTCTCTATTTCCTTCTAATTTTTCAGTATTAATAAAAATTGGGTTAAGAGAATAAGCTCCATATACTTGATTAACCTCATCAACTTCTTCTGGCATTACCATTGCTGCCATAACTTTTAATATTCTATTTAATTGTTCTGTTTTATCTTCACAACTTTCAAATTTTCTTTTAGCTACATCAAGTAATATGTCTTGGCAATTTGGTAAGAAGTCGCAATTTAAATATGGAACCATTATATTATCTTCAGCATGTAATAAACATTCTCTATCAAGTTCTATTAAATCTTCTTCTGGTGCATCTTCTATATCTTTAAGTTTATGATGCTTACTCATATATATTGCATCTACTTCTTCTTTCTTTTCATTAAATAAATCATCTGACATTTCAAAAATTATATTATCAAGACAGTGTAAGTAATCAAAGTTTTTTACAAATTCATGAACCGTTTGATCATCACCAATGAAATCTAATCCTGATAAATCTGCTCTAAAATATTTTTTAATAAATTCTTCTTCACTTGGACATGTTACTTGCATAAAATCTATTAATCTTCTATTTACATAGTATGCATTGCAGTGTCCGTTATTAGCTATTTCACCTGCTAGACATTCTGTTAATCCTTCATTAATTCCAATTCCATTTCCTTCTTTATCAGAATATCCTGTATCATAATAAAAATGTATACCTGAATTTTTAGTTGCACCTTTTATTACTTTTGCTCTTGATGAACATAAATGTAAAATTTCATGCTGATATATATCGCTTACATCTTCTCCTACTTTTTCAAGTTCTTCTGCACTAATAAATCCGAATAAATTTTTATTTAAATCATAATATCCAGCTGCATAAGTAAGTTCATCATTAGAATGCGGATCAATCCCGCAGCTAGGTAATCTTAAAGAACAAAATGTTGGATCAGCATAAGGATAATTTGTTTTAATTCTTTCTATTCCTGTTTTAAGCATTTTATAAAATTCTTTATCATCTGTTTTAGGAAGATATGATTTAACGCAAAAATTTTCAAATGTTGCTTTTTGTTTTGTATATGGTCTTCTTTCTACATCAACTATGTTTTCTAAGCTAAAATCTCTTGTAACAATAAGATCATCTTGAGGGCACAAATAAGGTCTATCATCCTTATCATAGCCAACACAAACATATTTACCTTTATCATAGAAAACTACTCTTTCTCTTTTGTAATCATCATTAACAATATCCATGCTAGCTATTGCTTTTCCTTCAATAAATCTGCTCTTTTCTTCTATCATTTTATCCCCCTAAATAGTAATACATGGGCAAATTATACCATATTTTACCATTTATATCAAGACTTTATTGGAATATTTTGACTATTTTTACCCCTTTTTTGTTCAAAAATATACCTAAAAAGTACAAAGCAAAAAACCTTATAAGCAAGTAAAAAAGAGCCTTACGGCTCTTTTTTTATAAAAATTTTGAATTTTTCCTTCATTATATATAGTTACTTAATTATAATCCAAGGTTATTTCTAATATATTGTCTAATATTAACTAGTTCTTCAAATTCATAGAAGAATAATACCTTAGCATTTCCTTGTGCTTCTACACTAGATTTATTTTCTATTACGAATGTAACAAAGTTTGTTGCAAAGTCATTCATTATTTCTTCACCAGTATAATCAACTTTAGTTGTTACTACTTGTGTTGTTATTGCTTTTGGAACTTCCTCATCAGCAATATCAGCTGTAACTTCACTACTTGATACTTTATTATCATCTGTATTTTTAATTATAGTTGTTGTAACTACTTTCTTAACTGATTTATAGAATCTATCTTTAAATAATCTTAAGTAAGAATTTTCTTGATATACTCCATTATCAAATAAATAAATCATATCTGGTGATGGTGTTTCAGTTAAGATTACTTGTGATTCATTTAATGCTAAAATGTATGCATAGTTTCCGATGATTGTTTCTAATGTTTCTTTATAATTTCTATAATTGTTATCATTATCAAATGCATCATCAAGATCTATTGCAAAAGTAAATTTTTGATTATTATTTAATACATCTTCAGGAAGTGCATATCCTTTTTTATATCCAAGACCATCTGTAAATGTAACATAGTTATTTACTCTCTTTATATCTCTTGGCATTAATACCTTAGCTATAAGTGATAATATTTTTTCTTCTCTTGTTGAGTTTTTATTTTCATTAGCACTTGTTGCTTGATATAAATCTTGTTTATCATAAATTATATCATCAGTATAGAAATTAGATACTGCAAGTTTATACTTGTCATCTTTTTCTCTTGTTAATGTATATAATTTTCTTCCTGCATTATCTTCAAAGATTGTTTCTTCACCTTTTACTTTTGGACTTACTTCAAGATATTTTTTTATTACTTTGACTGCTTCATCATATGAAATGTAATCTGATAATTCTATATCTATTTCATTTAATAAAGTACTTTGATAAATATATTTTGTTATTAAATCATATTCTTTATTAAACCATTTCATCTTATATGAATAAACATCTATTGGTAAGTTATCACTAGTTATATCACTACCTGCGAATGTTCCGCTAAACTTCATTGCTTGATCTACGACGTCTCTTGTTGTTCCGAATGGTATAACTGTATCTTTTGTCATAACAAAAACATTTTGTACATATGTGTTATTATTCTTACTCATTTCTAAGTAACTTAATGTACTTTGTTTCATTATTTCTCTTACTGTATTTTCTAATACATCAACTACTTTAACAATGTTTGATATATTTAATTTATCCATTGTATCTAAACTTAATCCATCATACATACTGTTTGCTTTGCTTTCTAATCTTACAGCTGGAATGTTATATGATGTAAATATATTTTGTGTTCCTTGTGGTTGATATGTTATATCTAATTCTTCTTTTGTTATACGTTTTGTAAAGTCTGCTAATATTTCTGATACAACTGTGTGTTTTAAATCACTAGTAATTATTTTTAATCCTGATTGAGTATTAATACCAATCTTATTAACATCTATTACTCCTATAACTTTATCTTGTGATAATCCTAAATTAGATAAGTTGTTTATTAAATATCTAACACCTCTATTATCTTCATAAGTTGCACTTGTGAAAACAAATGCTACTGTTGTATCTGTTTTTTCACCTTTGATTGCATTAGCAAGTTCAAGTAATGCTGCAACTCCTGCTGCGTTATCATTTGCTCCTACAGTTCCTACTTGTGAATCATAATGAGTTGTTAATATTAAGATATCACCATTATCCATATCAAGAGATGCTTTTTTAATTGCAACAACATTTCTTGCATATGACATTCCATCATAAGGATTTATTTCAAAACCATCAAGACTTGATTCAAATCCAAATTCACACATTAAATCATTAATATATTTTGCTACATTAATTTCATTTTGTGAACCACTAACTCTTTCGGTTTTTGTTATCTCTTCTAAATATTTTTGAATGTTAGCTTCATTAGCACTTTGATAAGTTAGTTTACTTGAGAATAACATTAGTAATAAAAATATACCTACAAAAACTATTGCTAATATTCCTAATACTTTTAATAATCCAAGTAATACTCCCTTAGAACTACCCCCTGATCTTCTAGAACCATGATGTGATTTCTTAGAAGCTTTTTGTCTAAGTGCTTTTGTATCACTCTTAAATAAGCTATAATAATTATCCATCTTTTCCCCTTTAATTCTTTATATCTAAATATAGTATGATCCTATATATTATATTTCGACCATTTTATAATGAAAGTATAGCATTTAATAATAAGTATGCAATAATTTTTTGATTAAGTTTTTATTACGAAAATATTAAGCAAGAAGATAGATAAAACATTTTATAATCCTAAGTAAAATTAAGATTATAAAATAAAAAAATATTTTATAAAATGAAAATAAAACGATAATAAAATTAAAATAAAATAAAAATAAAAAAAGTTACCAAAGGTAACTTTTTTATAAAAATTTTTAATTATTCTTCTATTGTTTCAGCTTGAGCATCAACTGTTTCTTGTCCATCAAGTTCTTCTTGATAGATATCTTCTTTTAAGTTAGCAGCTTCATTAGAATCTTTTAATTGCCAGAATGTAAATGCAATTGAAAGAATAATGTATAAAACAACTAACCATGTTGTCCAAACTTGTAATTTCTTGTCGAATGTTTTTCCAACTTCTCTTCCATCACTTGGTTTAGCTCCTGTCATTGTTGAGAAACCATTGTCTCTTGATTTTTGAGCTAATACTAAGATAATGATTAGAACTGATACTACAATATAAGCTATCATAAATGCGTTATTCATTTTGCTCCTCCTATATGTGTTACTTTTTATAGTCTATTCTATATTTAATCATATTTTATCTAATTAATCAACTATTTTTAGTAAATATCGTATTAGATGTGTTCGATTAAACTTTCGCCTGTCATTTCGCTAGGCACTGTAATTCCCATCATTTCAAGGATTGTAGGTGCTATATCACCTAATTTTCCACCTTCTCTTACTTTGATGTCTTTTCTGTAATTTACAATAATAAATGGTACTTTATTAGTTGTATGAGCTGTATGAGGTGCTCCTTCTGGAGTAGTCATTATATCACAGTTACCATGGTCAGCACATATGAACATTTGACCATCTTTTTCAATAACTTTATTAACAACTTTCATACAACATTCGTCAATTGCTTCAACAGCCTTTTGAGCTGCTTCCATGATACCAGTATGTCCTACCATATCACCATTAGCAAAGTTACATACAACGAAGTCATATTTGTCGCTATCTAAAGCATCTAGTAATTTATCTGTTACTTCATAAACACTCATTTCAGGTTTAAGATCGTATGTTGCAACTTTTGGTGATGCAACAAGAATTCTATCTTCACCTTCAACTTCTTCTTCAATTCCTCCATTAAAGAAGAAAGTAACGTGAGCATATTTTTCTGTTTCAGCAATATGTAATTGTTTTAATCCTTGTTTAGATAAATATTCACTAAGTGTGTTTTCCATCTTTTCTTCTTGTGGGAATGCAATGTGCTTATTAGTAATAGTAACATCACATTCTGCAAAGTTAACATAGTAAATATTATTTAATTTTTTCTTTCTATCAAAACCATTAAAGTCATCTGTTAAAATTGCTCTTGTAATTTCTCTTTGTCTATCTGGTCTAAAGTTAAAGAATACAATTGCGTCATTATCATTAATTGTAGCAATTGGATTTCCGTTTTCAGTAATAACTGTTGGAATAACAAATTCATCTGTTACACCATCATCATATGATTTAGATATTGCATCAATTGCATTATCACTCATAACTCCTTCACCAAGAAGCATAGCGTTATATGCTTTTTCTACTCTATCCCAGTTTGTATCTCTATCCATAACGTAGTAACGACCACCAATTGTTGCAATCTTTCCTGCGCCAGTTTCATTTAATTTAGCTTGTAATTTTTCTAAATATTCTTTACCACTAGTAGGTGGAACATCTCTACCATCTAAGAATGGATGAATAAATATTTTTTCTACTCCACTATTTTTTGCAAGATCAATCATAGCAAATAAATGTTCTGTATGTGAATGTACTCCTCCATCAGAAAGTAATCCATAAATGTGTAATTGAGAATTATTATTTTTAACATGATCAATTGCACCAAGAAGAACTTCATTATTAAAGAAACTTCCGTCTCTTACTTTTTTAGTTATCTTAACAAGTGGTTGGTCTACAACTCTTCCTGCTCCCATGTTTAAATGTCCAACTTCAGAGTTACCCATTTGTCCTTCGGGTAATCCTACATCGAATCCACTTGCTTCTCCTTCTGCCCATGGATATTCTTCCATTAATTTTTTGATGTTTGGTGAATGACCTTCGATAGCACTTACTGTTTTATCTTTGGCTATACCATAACCATCAAGGATTAGTAATACTGTTGGTTTACTTCCCATTTTTGTACCTCTTTTCATTTGTTGTTATCATATATATTGTAGTATTATATTTTTAAATTTCAATAATTATATAAAATAGAAAAAAGAAAAGAAAAAAGAAAAAAGCAGAAATAAAGAAAAATCAAAACTACCAGCTTAGCTGGTAGTTTGTACTGAGCCTATAAGGCTCTTTT
>JAKSVV010000124.1 GCA_024407775.1 Clostridia bacterium | reverse complement strand
AAGTAGATCCATTCCTAAAGAACAATGATATCGTTGTAGGAAACATGAGATACTATATCTTAAATGAACATACTCCAGTAAGAGTAGATAAAGAAGTTCATGTTAAAGGTAGAAAAGTAACTTATGGAGCATATGCAATCTATGATGGTAAAGCAAAACCAGGTGCTTTTGCTTATGGTAAATATACACCAGAAGAAAGTATATAATTTAAATTAATAGGAGATTATAATGGCAAATATTAATATATTAACACGCGTTAAAGAGTGCTTAGGAATAATTAGTACTGCTACATTAAAAGATAATGAAATTACTATGTTAATAGAAGCAGCTAAAGCAGATATGAATAGAATTGGCATTACATATGATGATACTAATCCACTTCATCAAACTGCAGTAGTTAATTTTGTTAAAGGTAATTTTGGTATGATAGATGTAGATACTAAGGATAAATGCTTACAAAATTATAAGCTCCTAATATCTCAAATACAAGTAAGCACTAGTAATAACTAGTGCTTTATTTGTAGGAGGTGAATTATGATAGATGTAAGCATTACTTTAAAATCTAAATCCTATGAATATGATTCAATAGGAAATCAAATTGAAGTTGTAACTAATGTAGAAGTTCCAATTATCAGAATAGAAGATATTTATGCTAATGAATTTTATAGAGGAAGTCAAGCTGGATTTAAACCTAGTTTAAGAGTAGTTATTAGTCCATTAAATTATAACAATGAAAATGAACTTTCCTACAAAGGTAAAAACTACTCAGTAATAAGAGTATCAGACATTAATCAAGATGAGATAGCATTAGTCTGTGAGGTCAGAGCTGGTGAAAATTAGTCCTGATAAATTACAAAAAGAAATATCAAAGCAATTAACTTTTTACAATAAAGAAGTTGCTAAGGATATTAAAAAAGCTGTTGAAGATGTTGCTAATGAAACTAAGGATGTTATCGATAGTCATATAACTTTCAATAATAGAACTGGTGATTACAAAAATGCAATGAATGTTAAGACAGTTAAAGAATCAGAATTTGTAATTGAAAAAAAGTGGTACGTTGAAGCACCACATTATAGATTAACTCATCTATTAGAAAAAGGTCATAAAAAAAGAAATGGTAAGACTCCTAAGACTAGAGCATATCCTCATATTAAATATGGAGATCAATATGCTAAGAAGGAATTACCTAAAAGAATTGAGGAGGTTATAAGAAAAAATGGTAACTAGTTTAGAAGAATTAAAAACTGCCTTAGATGGCTTAAATATTCCTGTAGCTTATAGTCATTTTAAAGATAATACTTATCCACCTTATTGTGTTTTCTTTGTAGATAGTCAAGATGGTTTTTATGCAGATAACGTAACTTATACAAAATCAAAAACAATAAATATCGAACTATATACTGATATGAAGAATGAAACATTAGAAGCAAGCTTGGAAAAAATATTAAATGATAATGAAATACCATTCAACGTAATAACAGAAGTCTTTATAGAAGATGAAAATATGTATGAAGTGGTATATGAAATAGAAATATAAATTTTATGGAGGCAATAATGGAAAAAGTTAAATTTGGACTTAAAAATTGCTATTATGCAAAAATAACTGAAAGTGGATATGCTACACCAGTTAGATTACCAGGTGCAGTAAGTTTAACATTATCACCAGTTGGAGAAACATCAGAATTTTATGCTGATGATGCATTATATTTTGGTGAAAAAGTAAACAATGGTTATGATGGATCATTAGAACTTGCATTAATTCCAGAATCATTTAGAAAAGATTGTCTAGGTGAAGTTCTAGATAGTAACAATGTTTTAAAAGAAG
>JAKSVV010000123.1 GCA_024407775.1 Clostridia bacterium | reverse complement strand
GAATAAACAATATCGATGGATATAAAATTCAAAGAGACTTATACTCAGCATTCTTACTTATGAATAGTAGATTAGATCTAAAAGAAACTAATAGAGAAAAATGTTTAGAAACATTTGATAGTTTCTTAATCAATCACAATGATTGCATTAAAGATATAAATAGAATATACGGAAAACATCCACTTAGTTTTGGATTTTAAATATAATTAAAAAAGTAAAAATAAAAAAAGGTTCCGACATCGACCTAGGCATATAAATAGTTTTGAATAGTCATAGCTATGCCAAAATGATTCTTATGAATAATCAAACTATATATTATGAATGTATAAGGCGAAATAAACTTATGGCGCATAATTGAATTTTGATTGCAAAAAAGAATCCCCCACTTCTTTAAGTGGGGGAGTGTGTCAATTACTATATATATCGGCATATTTCTATGTATTATTTAGTATATACTATATTTACCTTCTATTTCTTCATAATTCCCTATATATTCTTGCACTTATAAAATATCTATATATAATTAAAATATCTTATAAATATATAAGATAATATTAGATAGGAGAATATTTATTTATGGAAAGTAATGATACAACTAAAAAACTAATACTATTTAGTTTCCTATTTTTATTTCTAGGTTTATTATTATTTGGAGCAGTAGCCTTAGGGATAGATATCAAACCTAAAGAAAAAGAAACTAAAATAGTTAATGAAGAAGTAAAATATGATGAAACAAAAGATACAATAAGAAATAGTACTAGCGGATTACGTGATGATGATAATAATGCACTTACTAATAAAAAGTCAGTAATTATATATTACTCATTATCAGGAACTACAGAAAAAGTAGCTAAGTACATACAAGATAAAACAGGTTTTGAAATAGTTAAATTAGAAACACATAAGACATATCCTAAAGATGATGCTGAACTTATGCAAGAAGAAATAGATAATGAAAAAGCAAATTTCATTTATCCTAAACTAAAAAATGATTTACATCTAACAGAATATGATATTATATATTTAGGTTTCCCAATTTGGTATAACGAAATGGCAAGACCTATATATACATTCTTCCAAGATAACGATTTATCAGGAACAACAATAGTACCTTTTGTATGTAGTGATAACTATGGCACAGGTCAAGTAGTATCAATGCTACAAAAAGCAGCACCTTATTCACTAGTATATCGTAACCCACTTGCTATAACAAACTATAACAGAGATAACTATAAAGAAGCAGTAGACTCTTGGGTTAAAGAAGTTGAAAAAGGATTAGCTGAAGGTGAAAAATTTGATTAAAAATAATTATAAAAATAATTACATTTAAGGAGAACATAAAACATGGGATTAAGATTTCATAAATCAATTAAACTAGGAAAGTTTTTAAAATTAAATATTAATAAAGGTAGTGTTAGTTTAAGTGCAGGAGTTAAAGGAGCACACATTACTGTTAATAATAAAGGTAAGAAAACAGCTAGCGTAGGTATACCAGGATCAGGATTATCTTATCAAAAAACATTAGGCACAGGTAAGAAAAAATCATCTAAGAAAAATAATAAAGCTGATGATATCTTAGATAACATTGAAGATCAAATTGGTGATGCAATAAATGATATAGCTGAAAACTTCACAGGTAAAAATAAGAATAATGATGAAGAAGAAATGTAAGTAATAAAAAAATATAAATAAGTAATTAAAAATTATATAAGAGGTAATTATATGAAAAAAATATTAAATATATTTTTAGTATTAATCTTTTCTCTTACATTAGTATCATGTTCTAATAGTGATAAAGGAACAGTTGATGGAAGTGTAAGAAACTTTGATGAAGATGGAATATTAACAATATCTATTAGTAAAGATAAAGAATTAGTTGAAACAATCACATCACAATATGAAGGTGAATATGTTACAGAAATTAAATACACAATATATGAAAAAGATGAAGATACATTAAATATTGATAAAGGAGAACTAGCTAAACTAGAACCTGATATGTTAGAAACAAATGATGATATGACTCTAATAGCAGTATTTAATACAGGTTTCTTAGAAGATAAAATACCTTCATTAACAAAAACAAATATTAACGGATATGTTGATACTTTAATTAATGAATATCCAGATTATGATTTTAAATTTAAATATGAAAAAATTAAAAAATAAAAATAAAATTATAAAATAAAAAAATGA
>JAKSVV010000122.1 GCA_024407775.1 Clostridia bacterium | reverse complement strand
TAATGACAATGAAAGTGAAAATAATAACAATAGAAAATTAAAATTTATAAAAGCATTATAGACTAAATATTTCCTACAACATATTTAATTTATAAAAATTAAATTAAATAGAAGGAGAAAAATATTATGAAAGAATTAATGTATTTAGAAAGATTAGAACAAATTGAAGAGGCCAAAAAAATATTTGAAAGTCAATTTTCAGCAAGATTGGATTTAGTTAAAGTGTATTGTCCACTTTTTGTTAAAGCTGATAGTGGATTGCAAGATGCTTTATCAGGAATAGAAAAAGCAGTGAGTTTTACAGGAAGTGGTGATGAATTTGAAGTAGTTCATTCTCTTGCAAAGTGGAAGAGATTTGCTTTAGGTAAATATGAATTTCCATTATATAAAGGATTATATACAGATATGAAAGCAATTAGAAAGGATGAAAAAATTGATGATATTCATTCGATTTACGTTGAACAATATGATTGGGAGAAAGTTATAAGTGAAAGTGATAGAAAAATAGAGTATTTAAAAGATTCAGTAAGAAGTATATATAAAGCTATAAGACAAACAAGCATAATTTTAAAAAGTAAGTATAAATATCTAGATGCTGATCTTCCAAAAACTATTAGTTTTGTAACTACACAAGAATTAGAAGATATGTATCCAGATAAAACATCTAAAGAAAGAGAATACTTAATAACAAAAAAACATAAAGCAGTTTTTATTATGGGTATAGGTGATAAATTAAAATCAGGTAAAAAACATGACATGCGTAGTCCAGATTATGATGACTGGAAATTAGATGGAGATATTTTTCTTTATGATAAAAAATATGATCGTGCATTAGAAATTTCTTCAATGGGAATAAGAGTAGATGAAAAAACATTGATGGAACAATTAGAAAAATCAGATTGTCTTGATCGAAAAGATTTACAATATCATCAAATGATCCTAAAAAAAGAATTACCTTACACTATTGGTGGAGGAATAGGTAGTTCAAGACTTTTAATGTTTTTACTTGGAAAACAACATATTGCTGAAGTTCAAGTATCTTCTTGGCCAACTGGTGTAGATGAACAGTTAAAATCATTTAAAATTTTATAGTTATTAAATATCTTGCATAACTTTGTACCTTTGTGATACAATAAGCATCGACACAAGATTAATTTGTACTTAGCAAAGTATATGGAGAACATAAGACTATGTTTCTTAAATTTTTAGGTAACGGAAGTGCTTTTTCTAAAACTCACACAGGTGGTTATTTCAATTATAATGATGATATATATTTCATTGATATATCAATGTATAATGTTGATAAGGCAATGAGCCTTAAACCAGAAGATTATTCAAACATATATATA
Source organism: Clostridia bacterium (assembly GCA_024407775.1). GTDB lineage: Bacteria > Bacillota > Clostridia > Lachnospirales > JAKSVV01 > JAKSVV01. The sequence goes on along the minus strand of JAKSVV010000122.1, from coordinate 871 downwards.
TTTATAACACATATGCATGATGATCATGCTGGTGGTCTTGGACTATTCATTGAGAAGTTATATTTCCTTAAGGGAAGAAAACCAATCATATGTGTTCCAAGAGAATTATTTGGAGATATATTTGTATATTTAAAAACCATTGGTGTTAGAAAAGATATGTATAAGATAATGGTACTAGACAAAGGTAAGTACTATAAAGTGTATAAAGTAGATCATGCACCAGAACTTGCTGGTAAGTGTTTTGGATATAGATTTGATCTTCCTGATATAAGTTTTATTTATACAGGTGATACATCAAGCCTAAAACCTTTCATGGGTGATATAAGAGATGTTGATGAACTATATACAGAATGTGCAACAACTAAATCGCCAGTACACTATGATCTAGAAAGTCACTTAGATGAACTAAATAGTATTTCTAGGAACGGAACAAAAGTTTATCTGATGCATATCGATAATGAAGAAAAAGTACGTGAGTTAATTAAGGGCTATCCATTTGAGATAGTAGAAACAATTTAATATTGATAATAAAAAAAGATATGAATATATTTATATATTCATATCTTTTTTTTGTTATTATTTTTTTGCTACTTATCAATATCAATATTCATATCTTTAAACATTTCTTTTACACTAGATTCTTTTAATTTTTCTTTATTTAGTTTTATTACTTTATTCATACTTACCTCCCCAAACTATTTACAAACATATCTCCATAAAAAAGTATAACATGTATAACTCTAATATCAATGAAATAACAATGATGTTAGCAAACTGTAACGGGTGTGTAAAAATTTTCTGATAAATAAAATAATGTATGTCAATATTACGGGAAAATGTCCCAAATTTTTTTAAACATTAGCGGGAAATC
>JAKSVV010000121.1 GCA_024407775.1 Clostridia bacterium | reverse complement strand
TTGTTATGGGTTTCAAAGCTTTTCACGCGATGGGATGAAATCACCAACAGAGATGCTAAATGTTGTAGAAGCATATTTGAAATTATAATTATGAGAATACGAGCTAAAATGGCGTAGAAAGAACTGAATACTAGGTTAACGTGGATGGATCTGTGTATAATCACAGGTCCATTTTTGATATAATTAGCAAGTAGGATTTTGACAATACTGGCTACTTAAATTTATTAAAAACAGGAGGATAGTTAAATGGATACTTTATTAGATTTGAAGCAAGCTGAAATCATTCCAACAATGGATGATGAGGAAGAGAATAATGCATGTTGCAATGAATTAATAGAAAAATGGACACCGCAATTGGAAAATGAAACATTAGAAGCGTTTATTAAATATTATTACGATGAAATGTATAAAAATTGGGGACCAGATGATCCAGAAGAAAGCAAGGAGTATTGGCCAGAATTTAATTCTCCTGAAGAACTTATTGAATATATAGGAACTGATGTGACACTTTTCGGATTAGAAGATGCGATATATGCCAGAAGTAAAACAGGAACGCCTAAATACGAGTCTCAAAATGTTCCTGTATGCGTTGTATTATCGCTAAATTGTCCATGGAATGAAGATGATGGATGGGCGGCAGTATTTGTAGAAGGAAAATTAGTTAAGGTTGATAGCGATATTGTTGATTGTGTTTATTTAGATTAATTTGGCAATATAAGCAAACAGCCTGATTATGGTCATACGATTTGGTGACAATTATTACTGTGAGAATTCCTGAAAGGTATGAAAACTGAATGTATGAGTGGGTATATAACATAAACTATAGTAAACATGAAATAGAAGCTGCATTTCAAAGTATATATGAGAAAAATAGGCAAATGACTCCTAATATAAGATTGGATAAGTTAAATAATCATTGGAACTTGCATATTATTGTTTCTTATCTAAACGGCTATGCTAGGCTAGGTATTTATAACTTAGGATATGATGTAGTATTGTCTATACAAGAAGGGAAAATTAATGCACATATGCATGCCGAGAATGCACTGAAAGAGTGGAGAATGTATAGAATTATGCCATTAATATTCTTTTCTGTAGTTTGCTTTATATTGGCATTTTTATACGGACATAATTCGGTAAATGCTATAAAGCTCTTTTCTATAATAGGCATGATTTTTCTGGCTACAGGCTTATATGGTTTATTAAAGATAAGGTATTTAAAAAAGAAGACTCCATTTGGTATGTCAGATGATGAGGCGATTATAATTATCGGGTCATCTAAGAAGGTGAAAGATCAACTAAAGAAGGCATTTTGTCAAATTGTAGGTCAAGGTACATTAGAAAATACATTTGATTTTTCAAGACAGTATTTTAAAGGTATTAGTTAAAATTTAGACAATGATCAGTTTTGGGTTAGTTTATGTAGAGGTGCTGTTGAACAGACAAGATAAACGTATATGGATAGTAATAATGTAAACTATAATATCGAATATATATATAATTCATCTTTAACGGAAGCGGAATTACGAGCAAAAATTAGAGATTACGCTAAAAAGTATGCTTTTTTTCAGTTTGACGATGATAAAATTATTATGAAACTAACAATTCCTGATTCATATTTTACTGGTAAGGACAGTTTAAGAGGGGAGCCATTAGTTTATTTACGATTCTTAATTGAGATTCATGATGGAAAAGTCATTTCGACTCTTCTCTACCCCAAAGTAGATATTTTATACGGAATTCAAAGATGCACTCCTGTGATGATAATAATATTTTTATTTGGGATTTTTATAAGAAAAGCTTCTTATGAAAAATCTCTTTTCAGTTATATAGGTGGTGACATATTATTTATCATTTATATTGTTATGGCATTACTATTAGTCAGTATATGCTGTGTAATGGAATCTAAACATAATATAAAAATCCTTACAAATGTTAAATATGAGAATCAAATAAAAAGATTGTTAAGGGTAAATGTAGATAAGATATTTGAGTGACAAATAAAAGTGCGAGAGTAAGCAAACTGGAAAAGATACTGTCGAACTTGCAGTCATGGGTGTGAAAAAGGAATATCATAGAGCAGGAATCGGCAAGAAATTATTTGAAAAAGCAAGAGATATTGCACGTAGTGAAGGGTTTAGTTTTATACAAGTAAAGACTGTAAAAATGGGAATGTATGATGATTATGATAGAACAAATAAGTTTTATATATCACTTGGATTCAAAGAATTAGAGGTTTTTCCTACTCTATGGAACGAAGCTAATCCATGTCAGATATATATCATGAATGTTGACTAAATCTTATTTTACTGTGAATATTGAGGAGGAAATGCATAATGAAAAAGATTGGTTTGGTT
>JAKSVV010000120.1 GCA_024407775.1 Clostridia bacterium | reverse complement strand
AAATTATCATTTATCTCATTATTGAGTTCAATTTTTTTATCAATATCTAGCAAAATCTTTTCTATCTTCTTTTGTTCTTCTTCTGAATGAATAAACAAATCAAGATTTTCTAAATCATTTTTATTAACCGAATCGAAAACCGTTCCATTTGATTTTGCTTTCAACTTATACATATTATACAATAAATTATAATAAAGATAATATGTATTACTGTTCTTTGCTATGATTGAACATAAACCTCTTCCAATACAAATTTTTTCTTTAGCAATATTCATATCTCCAACTGGAGCTCTTACACTCATTAATATTGAATTAGCTTCAGCAATTTTTAATGGATTTGTTGTCCATGTGTCAATACTTGGATACATTCTTCCGAATGTTTTTCTTCCTTGCATAAAAGGAGTGCCATCATTATTGCTGTTATATGTTTCACCCTTAGGTGATTGTCCCATAACAATATCTGCATATTCTTTTAGCTTCATTTTTCTTCCTTTCTATATTTCAAAACCAATTGCTTTAAGATTATTAACAATAGCATCTTCTAATTCTTTTGATTTTTCAAATTGTTGTCCTAGAGATTTTGTTAATCTTTCCATCTTTTCTTCAAATGGTTCATCATCTCCAGTACCTCCTCCTATTTCAATATATCTGCCTGGTGTTAATGCATAATCATTTGTAACTATATCTTCGTAACTAGCTTTCTTGCAAAAATCAACTTTATCTTCATATCCATCATCATTTTGATATGCATGATAAGTATCTGCTATTTCTTTTATTTCATCTTCAGATAATTCTCTTAAACTTCTAGTAACCATTGTTCCCATTTTTGTTGCATCAATGAATAAAGTATGTCCTTTTTGTTTTTTATTTCTATTGATAATCCAAATAGAACAAGGAACTGTTACTGTATAGAATAAATTAGTTGGCATTGCTAAAATACAATCAACTAAATCATTTTCTATCATTTTCTTTCTAATTACTGCTTCTTGACCGCTTGCAGCCAAAGAACCATTTGCTAAAATACATGCCATCTTTCCATTTTGAGATAATTTTGAAATCATATGTTGTAGCCATGCATAGTTAGCATTTGTTTTTGGTGCTAATCCAAACTTCCATCTAGGATCATTTGCAACTTTATCAGCATCCCAGTCTAAATTGAATGGTGGGTTTGCAAGAACAAAATCTGCTTTTAGATCCTTATGTAAATCTTCAGTGAATGTATCTGCAGCAAATGCTCCTAAGTCACCATTTAAAGATCTAATTGCCAAATTCATTTTAGCTAGTCTCCATGTTGTAGGATTCTTTTCTTGTCCAAAGATACCAATATTATCAATGTTTCCTTGGTGTTCTTGAACAAATTTTAATGATTGAATAAACATTCCACCAGAACCACAAGCTGGGTCATATACTCTTCCTGAATATGGTTCAATCATACTAACCATAGTTCTAACCAAACATGCTGGTGTATAGAATTCACCACCTTTTTGTAATTCATTTTTAGCAAACATACTTAAGAAATATTCATATATTCTTCCTAATACATCTTTTTCAATAGCATCTTTTGTTCCAACATTAATATTAGTAAATAAATCTATTATTTCCCCTAAGTTAACATTTCTCATTGTAGGACTATTGTAATTCTTAGGTAAAACATTCTTTAAAGATTTATTTTCTTTTTCTATTAATACTAAAGCTTCATCAATTATTTCTCCAATATTTGAATCTTTTGAGTGTTCTACTAAATAGCTCCATCTTGCATTTTGTGGAACATAAAATATATTCTTTTCAGCATAACAATCTCTCTCTTCTTCTAATCCATATCCTTCTTCAACTAATTCCTTATATCTTTCTGTAAATGAATCAGAAATGTATTTTAAGAAAATCAATCCTAATACAATAAATTTATAATCTGCAACAGATACAGCGCCTCTCATTCTTTCTGCTGCATCCCATAATTTGTTTTCCATATCACTTATATTATCTAATTTCATTTTTTCCTCCATTATTTTCTTAATATTAATACTATATATAAATTCAAAATCTTTTTTAGTATGCAAAGCTTGCAATAAGTAATTTTTATCGAATAAATAAACGATGACTTCTTGCATATTTAGTAATCACTACAAAATTTCTTATAGCTAATTTTACATGAGTTTCAGTTGCATTCATTTTATTGGCAATTTCACTTACAGAATAATGTTTATCATATAATCCATATCTTAATTTAAATATCTCAATATCTTCATCTGTCAAACCAATTAAATTTTCATATATTAGTTCTTTATCAAATTCTTCATCTTCAGCCAAAGTTATTAAATACTTATTATCTCCCGTTCTCTTAACAATGAATCCATCGCACAAATAAGAATACACTACAGCATCAACAATTTCGCCTCTTGTATAATCTACCATTTTTGTACAAAATCTAAATAAATTTTCAAATTCACTTTCAAATTGCTTTTCATCATCAAAATCTATATC
>JAKSVV010000012.1 GCA_024407775.1 Clostridia bacterium | reverse complement strand
AAATTTTTATATAATTTTAAAAAAATTTTTTATAATTACTATTCACATTATTATAATTTATTTTTAAAAATATTATTAAATTTTTGCAAAAAAATAAGAAGGCTTACGCCCTCTTATTTTTATCATTATGAAATTGTTATTCTACAAGTCTGCCCTTTACCACATTACGCTTTGTGCCTGAGTTAGCACATGTTATAAGTGTAATTAATTTGTCACCATCTGTCTCATCATCTATTACCCAAAATTCATCAGGTTCAATGATAAAGTTTTCAGTAACTTCATAAGTATACTTAGTTCCAAAAATATCTGTTACAAAAATCTGATCTCCGATTTTTACATCAGGCAGATATTTAAAGAACTTACCATGCTTACCACCGCGGTGTCCGCATACACTAAAATTACCTACTTTGCCAGGCCAAGCTGTATCCTCAAAATGTCCTAAAGAATAACTGATTGTTGTAAGGTCTGTTCCCTCTACTGCGATATCATCGATACCAACTGATGGGATTACAATATTTGCAACCATTTGCCTGTCATTATAAACAGAGTCTTGCAAAATCTTTGCTCTTTCTTCCTCACTCATCACATCAGGTTTTTCTTCGCATTCTATTGGATCATCAAATACCTGAGATACCACATAAGTTTCGCCCTTTACGTCATTTTCCGTATAGCCATGATTCTTTTCATATTCGACGGCAACGCTAAAGTTCTCATGTAATCTCTTATTTGATAAATAACTTGATACAGATTGGTAAAGTGTGTAATCGATGACGACAAGTCCGAAAAGGATCATAGCTCCTGCTATAATTGTTAAGATAATCTTCTTAGCTTTCTTCATTATGTCTTCCTCATATGCTTTATGTTTGTATCAATATACCAATATAGGCAGATTCCTAAGTTTTGTGTGAATAAATATTCATATGTCCTCCAGTAATTTTACTTGCAAAATTAAAGTTTACGTCAGCATTATATCATCATTTCCACATATTGTCAATTTTGGGCTGGCATTTTTCCAGTATTTTTGCATAAAAAAAATCTATGAAAAGTATTCATAGATTTAAAGTATATTATATTATATATTAACCTTCCCCAAGGAAAGTTTTCACGGTGTGTATGAATACTATTTTACCATAATTACCATTTATTGTCAATAATTATTTATAGTTTTTTTATTTTTTTAATTATATCTATTTTTCTCACTAAAAAAGAGCCTTGAAGGCTCTTATATATTGGTTTTTTTATATCATTTTGCTCTTTTTTAATATAAAGTAACTTATATATGTGAATACTGCTGTACCACCAAGTATTATCCATAGTGCTATTGGGCTATGGTCAAATGGTAATGGAACGTTCATTCCATAGAAACTAAATACCATTGTTGGGATTGATAGTACTATTGTTAATGATGCTAAGAATTTCATTACTTCATTTAGGTTGTTTGATATAATTGATCCAAAAGCATCAACGAGTGCGGCTGTGATTTGTTGATAAATATTAGCCATCTCGATAGCTTGTTTATTTTCTATGATAGCATCTTCTAAGACATCTTCATCTTCTTCATACATCTTAATGTTTGATGTTCTCATAAGTTTTTCCATGACGATTTCGTTTCCTTTAAGAGATGTAGTGAAGTATGTTAGAGTGTTTTGAATATCTAGTAATTTAAATACTTCTCTATTTTCTGCCTTTTCCTTGGCATCATCTTTTAATCTATCTAATTGTTTTTCAACTATTCTTAGTCTTCTTAAGTATTCCTTAGCGATATTTAAGATCATTTGAAGAGCTAGTCTTGTCTTTTTATAAGAGAATAGGTTCTTCTTACTGATATTTATCATCTTTTCTATAATATCGTTATTTATAGAACATACTGTTATTATATAATCATTTAAGATTATTATACCCATTGGGATTGTAGATTGTTTATCTTCATTGCCTTCTTTAAATGTAAATGGCATGTCTAGGATTATTAAAGTTTCTTCATCTTCGGTTTCTATACGTGCTCTTTCTTCTTCATCTAGTGAGCATCTAATATAGTCTTCAAATACGCCAGTTTTCTTGATTACTTCTTCTATTTCTTTTTCAGTAGGTCTTTCAAGATTTATCCAGCATCCTCTTTCTATGTTAGGTGTTTTACGTAATAAGTCACCATCTAGTTCTCTTTTATAGACTGTTAGCATAAGAAACCTCCTTTACATAATCTTAGTAATTACTCATTTATTGTAGCATTTACGAATATATTTTTCAATAATAATGTTTAAAAAAATCAAAAAAATGCATTAAAAAAAGCATAAAAAAATAGCTAGTAATTATATTTATTTACTAGCTATTTATATAAATTTTATTAAACTTCCATGATAATAGGTAAAATCATTGGGTTTCTTCTTGTCTTTTCCCAAATAAATTCTTTTAATTCGTCTTTTAGAGTATTCTTAATCCAGTGCCATTCTGTATTACCACTAGCTGACCATTCGCTAACTGTATCTTGTATTAAGTCCTTAACTTCAACCATTAGGTTTTCTGATTCACGAACATATACAAATCCTCTTGAGATTATATCTGGTCCTGATACTACTTGGCATTCCTTATCTACAGCAAGAACTATAATTATAAGTCCATCTTGTGATAAGTGTTTTCTATCTCTAAGTACGATGTTTCCTACATCACCTACTCCTAAACCATCGATAAATACTTGTCCTGATGGTACTGCTCCAGCTACTTTTGCTGTTTTACTATCTAGTTCAAGTACTTCACCTATTTGCATAATAAATATGTTTCTACTATCCATACCTAGTGATTTTACTAGATCTGCATGAATCTTTTGATGACGATATTCACCATGCGCTGGTATAAAGAATTTAGGTTTTAGTAATGTATATATAAGTTTTAATTCTTCTTGGCATGCGTGGCCTGATACATGTGTATCATCTTTTATTACTTCAACACCTTTCTTATAAAGTTCATTTATAAGTTTAGCTATTGTTCTTTCGTTTCCTGGAACTGGTGTTGAACTGAATACAACTATATCTCCAGCTTTTACTTCAAGTTGCTTATTTTCTGAGTGAGCTATTCTTGATAGAGCACTCATTGGTTGTCCTTGTGAACCTGTTACTAATACCACTACTTCATGATCTGAATAGTTTTTGATTTCTGTTATATCAATCATCATTCCATCAGGGATTTGTAAGTATTCAAGTTCAATGGCTGTATTAATTACATTTACCATAGATCTTCCCATAACGGCAACTTTTCTCTTATATTTAATTGCGCAGTTTATGATCTGTTGAATTCTATGAACGTTTGATGCAAATGTTGTTATGATAATTCTATTTCTTGCGCTTTGTGCAAATATATTGTCGAAAGTTTCTCCTACAGTTTTTTCACTCATAGTATAACCTTTTCTTTCAACGTTAGTACTATCTGCCATAAGTGCTAGAACTCCTTCTTTTCCTAATTCTGCAAATTTAGTTAGATCAATTGGTTCTGCGTCTCCAACTGGTGTAAAGTCTACTTTAAAGTCACCAGTATGTACTATAACTCCACAAGGTGTATGTATAGCAAGAGCTACTGAGTCTGCTATAGAGTGGTTTGTTCTAATAAATTCAACTTTAAAATTCTTAAAGTTTACACTCTTACCTGGGTTTATAACATGTTTTTTAACTTTATTATCAAGGTCGTGTTCTTTTAATTTGTTTTGTATAAGTCCCATTGTTAGTTTAGTTGCATAAATTGGGGCATTAACTTCCCTTAAAACGTAAGGAACTGCTCCTATATGGTCTTCATGTCCGTGAGTAAAAAGAAAACCTTTTACTTTTTCAGCATTTTTAATAAGATATGTTATATCTGGAATAACTAAATCTACTCCTAACATATCGTCTTCAGGGAAGGCTACACCACAGTCTACTATAATTATCTCATCTTCATATTCAAAGGCTGTCATGTTCTTTCCTATTTCATCTAAACCTCCAAGGGGAATTATCTTTACTTTAGATTTTTCTTTAGTCAAAATATTCCTCCTTTAATTATTAACTTGTAATCTCATTCTCATTTCTCTTTTCAAATTTATAATATTCTAGAATCCCTATCTAGAAACCGCTCATAAAATTCACGTTTTAGTATAACACAAATTTTTCTTTTAGTAAAGAGCATTGAAGAAATTTGTGGAAATATATAGAAACAATACTTTATGTGATAAAATGAAATAATTTGTCTTAAATAGTAAAGTTTTTAAATATTTTTGCCGATATATATGTTATAAGAAATGAGGTGACAATATGGGAGCATTTTTTGGAGCTATAGACCCTATGTACGCTATAGACTATTCTACACTTATAAATACTCAAGGCAGTTCTAGTTCTATAAAAGGTTTTACAACGGTTATAAAGAGCATGACAGATTCAGGAATAAGTCCTATGTATGACGAAGATGATGTTATGGGAGCTATGAATATTAATCCAAGTATTTATAAAGCACTTTATAATGGGAATAATAGTTTTAGCGGATTAAGTGGATTAGGTAGTTTAAATAATTTATCACTTAATAATTATGCATTAGATTTAAAAAATCTAGATCAAAATATTTATAAAGAAGCATTAAGTACTTCTCTTCTAGATTTATATAATAGTGCAAACAATGTTAGTGTAAATGATATTAATTTTATGAATATTGTTAATGAAAAATATTTTTCTAAAGAAATTAGAAATGATATTTTAAAAATATATATGAGTCAAAATTATGATAATGAAAATCCATCACTAATATATGAAGATTTAATAAATGATACTAAAGAAGAAATTTTTATAAATGACATTAATTTAGATAAAGCAAATAAAAAAGAATTATCAGTTTATATATCATATGTAACTATGCAAGATAATAAATTTTCAAATTCATTATCAAACTTATTAGACATAGATGATGAATTTTCAGAAAGTGATATGAAAGTTTTAACATCATTTGCTAAGAATATGAAAAGATATAATGATACAAAAATATCATATAATGAAATGCAAAAAGAAATTAATAAACGTAATGAAGAAAATGAAAAAATTGATGCACTATTTGATTTAATTGATGCTATTAATGAAATGTATTCTAAGTATAATAAATCTCAAAGAGAAAATAATAGATCAAGAAAAAAACAGATATGCATATTAGATATAATATAATATAAAGTATTCCATGAAATATTAAGGGATAAGAATACTAAGGCAACAAGAAAAAATAGAGAAGAAAAATCTTCTCTATTTTTTAATATAATTATTCATTTGTTTTATTTTCATTTGATGTAGCTGGTGTATCATTTTTCTTTTTGAAAACAAATATACCAATTACAAGTACAACTACTAAAACAACTACGCTTGTCTTTTTACTACTAGCATCTTTTTTTGCTATAGCATTTGCAAAAGAATTTACTGTTACTTTACCTTTTCTCATTAATAAAACTTTTGCACCTTTTGATGTTTCGTATTCAGTAATTTCATTTCCATCTTGCATTCCAAGAATTGAAACTTCTTTTACATTAGATAAATCTTTATATGAGTATTTAATTCTAATGTCACCTTTCATTTCTCTTCCAACTTCAGGACATGTTGTATAATAACCATCAACATAGTAATATTTTTTACCATTGAAAGTTAAAATTTCATCTTTATTTTCTGGTTCATAAATTTTGTTTTCAGCATCTAATGAACTGATTGCTTTAGCTGATACTACTACGTCTCCAACTTTAACATCTGTTCCTTCGATATCTAAATCTTTAATTAATGATTCTGTTAAGATTGCTTGTTTACCATCAGCTGTCATAACAACATTATCATTTTCATCTAATAGTTCTCCACCATTTTCATCATCAATCCATGCAAGAACTGGTGTATTATTAGAATCTAATTCATAGTCATAAATTTCAACTTCTCTTCTTAGGTTTGGTGCTACTACTTCAATTCCAAATACATCATCTTTAACTGTTTGGCATGTAATATCATTAGTATATAATACTAATTTTCCATCGTTAGCACTATCAATTTCTGATACTACTACTGCATTTTTGATTTCATCAATTTTACTTTAATCATTCATCATAAAATTTCTTCCTACAAAGAAAATTGCAATATCTAAAATTACTAAATGATATAAAAATTATATAAATTAAATTTTATATATCAATATTTTCTAATAAAAAAATATCAGAAGAAAAATCTTCTGATATTTATATTATTTTTGTAATGATAAATCAAAACCTAAATTAATATTATTTGTTCTTGCTTTATCAACTATTTCTTTTCTTATTAATCTTTCAAGTTCCCAGTTAGCACATGGTTTGCACTTGCCAAATACTCTTAGTTTATAAGTTTCATCATCAAGTGTAACTGGTGGCATTACTTTTAAGTTACTTGTTAAATCTTTTGATTCAAAATTTAATGCAACTTCTTCTAATGTTTCTACAGCTTTACTTATATCTTGTTTATAACTAATTGGTACATCGACAATAATTGATGATTCTAATTTAGATTTATTAACTAAATTTCTTATTTCACCATAAGGTACATATACCATTTCACCTTCATATGTTTCTAATTTTAAACATCTAAGTTCTAGTGCAATTACTGTTCCTTGATTAGATCCTATTGTCACCCAATCTCCAACGCTCATTTGATTTTCATAGATTAAAAAGAATCCACTTATGATATCACTAATTAGTGATTGTGCTCCGATTGATAATGCAAGTCCTCCAACTCCTACTGTTGTAACTAAACTTGATGCATCTAATAATTTAAATACACCTGTTAGGATTGAAAGAATTGCTATTAAGTATACAAAAACTTTGAATACTGATTTAACTATTCCTTCGAAACTTGATAAATTCTTTTCGCCTTTAGTTTTTATATCTATTTTTTTATTCATTATTTTATGAATAAATTTATTACCTATTTTAACAACAATCCATGCAATAAATAATATAGCTATTGCCCATATTACTTTTCCTAGTAAAACTAGTAATGCATTTTTCATTGAACCCAAATTATTAACATTAAAGATAGTTAGAATTGTTTCACTTAACTTTTCCATTATCTATTTAACACTCCTTTCAAGAATTGTCCTGTATAAGATTTTTTATTTTTTACAATATCTTCTGGTGTTCCAGTTGCTATAACTGTACCGCCACCTTTTCCACCTTCAGGACCTATATCTATAATATAGTCACAAACTTTTATTACGTCAAGATTATGTTCGATAACTAAAACTGTGTTTCCTGTATCAACTAATTTTTGAAGTATGTCTATTAATTTTCTAACATCTTCAAAGTGTAATCCTGTTGTTGGTTCGTCTAATATATAAAGTGTCTTTCCTGTTGCTCTCTTACTAAGTTCTGTAGCAAGTTTAACCCTTTGAGATTCTCCACCAGATAATGTTGTTGATGATTGACCAAGTTTAATATAACCAAGTCCAACATTATTTAATGTTTCTAAAATATTTTTTATCTTAGGAATGTTTTCAAAAAATTCTAATGCTTCACTTACTGTCATATCAAGAACATCAGAAATATTTTTTCCTTTATATTTTACTTCTAATGTTTCTCTATTATAACGTTTACCATGACATACTTCACATGGTACATATACATCTGGTAAGAAATGCATTTCTATTTTTATAATTCCATCACCTTGGCAGTTTTCACAACGACCACCTCTTACGTTAAAACTAAATCTACCTTTTTGATATCCTCTAGTTTTAGCTTCAGGTACCATACTAAATAAATCTCTTATAAGATCAAATAATCCAGTATATGTTGCTGGGTTAGATCTTGGAGTTTTTCCTATTGGTGATTGATCTATGTTTATTACTTTATCAATGTTTTCTATTCCATTAATTCCATCACATAGTCCTGGTTTTTCTTTTGAACGATATAAAGTTCTTGCTAATGATTTATATAAAATTTCATTAACTAATGAACTCTTACCACTACCAGATACACCAGTGACACAAGTGAAAACTCCTAGTGGAAATTTAACATCGATATTTTTTAAGTTGTTTTGTTTTGCACCTATGACTTCAAGATATTCTTCTCTTGGTATTCTTCTTTCTTTTGGTACATCGATTTTTCTTTCACCAGAAATATATTTTCCTGTGATAGATTTTTTATCTTGTTTTAATTCATCAACTGTTCCACTAAAAACAATTTTACCACCATTAACACCAGCTCCAGGTCCTATGTCTACAACATAGTCAGCATTTAATATTGTGTCTTCATCATGTTCAACAACTATTAATGTGTTATCAAGGTCTCTTAATTTTTTTAGTGATTCAATTAATTTATTATTATCTCTTTGATGAAGTCCGATACTTGGTTCATCTAGAACATATAATACTCCAGTAAGACCAGAACCAATTTGTGTGGCTAGTCTAATTCTTTGTGCTTCACCACCTGATAGTGATCCAGCACTTCTTGATAATGTTAAATAACTTAATCCAACATTTATTAAAAATGATAATCTATTATCTATTTCTTTTAAAATTCTATCTCCTATTAATAAATCTTTTTCATCCATTTTAGATTTAACATCTCTAAAGAATTTTCTTAAATCTTCAATTTGCATATCACAAACTTCAGCAATATTTTTTCCATCAATAGTAACTGCTAATGCTTCTGGTTTTAATCTATTGCCTTCGCATTCATTACAATAAATTTCACTCATGAATTTTTCCATTTCATCACGAGCTCCCATACCATAGTGATATCTATTATCTAAGATACCCATGATACCAACGAAATCATTTCCTCCATTAGTAAATGAAAAACTATCTCTACCATAGTTTAATTTTTTACCTTCAGTTCCCCAAAGAAGATCATGACGTTGTTCATCTTTTAATTTATTCCATGGTTTATTCATATCAACTTTTAATTTACCGCAAACAAAGTCAAACATTTCTCTGGTATAAGATGTTTCTTTATTCATTGATCCAAAACCAGGTGCACATATACATCCTTCTATTATACTTAAGTTTTGATCTTGTATAACTAAATCCGGATCAAATTTTAATGTTTTACCAAGACCTGTACAAGCAGGACATGCACCAAATGGATTATTAAATGAAAATAATCTTGGTTCAATTTCATCTATACTAATTCCGCAATCATCACATGCAAAATTTTTGTTGAAGTTAATTTCTTCTTTACCTATTACATCAACAATTGCTTTGCCATCATTAAGGCTCATAGCAAGTTCAAGAGCATCAGTTAATCTTTGATTTACTCCTTCTTTAATTACTAATCTATCTATGATGATATCAATATTATGTTTAACATTTTTATCAAGTTTTATTTCTTCATCTAATTCATATAAAATTCCATCAACTCTACATCTAACATATCCGCTAGTTTTTGCACTCTCGAATATTTTTTGATGTTCACCTTTTTTACCTCTAATAACTGGAGATAAAATTTGAATTTTTGTTCCTTCATCTAAAGCTAAAACTTTATCAACAATTTGATCTATAGTTTGAGTTGTAATAACTTTACCACAATTAGGACAGTGTGCTACTCCACATCTTGCAAAAAGTAATCTTAAGTAATCATAAATTTCTGTAACTGTTCCTACTGTTGATCTTGGATTTTTACTAGTTGTTTTTTGTTCAATAGAAATTGCTGGTGATAATCCTTCTATTAAATCAACATCTGGTTTATCCATTACACCTAAAAATTGTCTTGCATAACTTGATAGTGATTCAACATATCTTCTTTGACCTTCAGCATAAATTGTATCAAATGCTAAAGTTGATTTACCACTACCTGATAGTCCTGTAATAACTGTTAATTTATTTCTAGGTATTTCAAGATTTATATTTTTTAAATTGTGTTGTCTAGCTCCTCTTATTTTTATTATGTCTGACATAATTATTTTATCCTGACTTTCTAAAATATATTTTTAATTTTTATTTTCTTGATAAGAAAATTTCTTCAGCTTGAGCAAGTTCTGCTTTTGTGTTTGGTCCGAATCCTTCATTCTTATCTTTGAATTCAAATGTGTTAACTTTCATTCCTAGTTCATGTGCAAGACGAGGAATATCTGTTAAATAATATTCTCCTGCTGCATTATTATTATCTAATTTATCAAAAGTTTCTAGTAATGCTTTTCCTTCATAGATTCCAAAGCCTAAATTAACTTCTTTAATTAACTTTTCTTCTTCTGTTGCATCTTTTTGTTCAACAACTCTTAACACTTCACCATTTTCATCTTTGATAATTCTTCCGTAAGCTGGTGGGTTATCATATACTGCTGTACTAATTGTAACATCCGCATTTGTTTCTTCATGATATTTGAAGAATTCATTTATTGTATTAACTGTTATTAATGGAGAGTCTCCGTATAAAACTATAATTGTATCATCTTCATTTATAAAATCTCTAGCACTCATAACAGCATGACCTGTTCCTAGTTGTTCTTTTTGTTCAACGTATTCAACTTCTCTATCTACTCTTTCTTTAACAACGTCACCCTTATATCCTATAACTACTATATCTTTATCTACTCCAACTTCTTTAGTAACATCAAGTACTCTGTTAACCATTTCTCTACCACATACCATTTGTACAACTTTAGGTAAATCTGATTCCATTCTTGTTCCTTTTCCTGCTGCTAAAATAATTGCTTTTTTCATAATAATATCTCCTTTTTTAAATAAAAATTATTGTTTTTTATCCTAATTCATGATATATTAATAAAGAAAAAACTTAATAATACTCACGATTTACGTAAATTATATTACATTAATAATATAATTTCAAATATATTTTAAAAGTATTTTATAATATTTTATATAAAGGAGATATAACTATGGGACAATTTCTAACATGGTATTTAATTATAATAAATATATATGGATTCTTTATGATGTTCTATGATAAAAAAATGGCTGAAAAAGATAAATGGAGAGTTGAAGAAAAAACTTTATTTACTATTGCTGCTATTGGTGGAGCATTAGGAATATTTGCAGGTATGTATACATTTAAACACAAAACATTACATGCTAGTTTTGTAGTTGGTGTACCTTGTTTATTCTTATTAAATCTAGTTTGTTTATATTTAATTTATAGATATACAACAATGTAAAATATAAAATGTAATTTAAAATTAAAATTAATAATAAAAATATAATTAACAAATAAAAAAGTTCTCGGAAAATTTCCGAGAACTTTTTTATCTAAGTCTTCCTGGTGGGAAAATAGTTTTTTCTACAATCGCTTGCCTTGCAATAGAATCAACTGCCTCATCAAATTTGCTAAGCATTTCGAAATCATCATCATCAAATTCAAAATATTCATGACGTCTCCGATATCGAGCCATCTTTTTTTCAGCAAGCTCTTCTTCAGGTTTTATCTCACTACCATTTTCCAATTCAATCAGTCTTGTAAATGCTGTCATAGCAACCTGAATATGTAACACATCAGGTTCTCTAGTTGTTACAATTTTTTGAGTTAAATAAGATATAATATCTATATTTCTCACGTACTTGCTAAATTCAAATACAAAAAATAATGGAACCATATATGTATTGAACACAACTGATATTACAAAACAAATTATATAGAGAAAAAGGAAATTACTAAAAAGCGAAACTCCGCACCGGGGATGAAACCTAGATGCCTTTTTTACATTTTTAATGCTATACGAATCACCATACTTTTCATATGCATTAAATGTCTTATGCTCTGCTCCATGATATTTACTTTTTATATCCGCTTCTCGTTCTTTTTTATAATTCCATAAAATCGAACAAAAAAACGCAAAAAGCGAACTAATAACTACAAAATAAAACAAATGAAAAATTCCCAAACCCATTAAGGTCTTTTGAAGTGGAATAGAAATCAATAAGATTAATCCAACGATTAATATTTCGAGCAATACTAGTATTACGCTCTTTTTAAATTTTTGAAATGGAGTCATCAAATCTTTAAACAACATATCAGTTATTTCGTGTTTAAATCCTTCTAGGTTCTTCTTAACAATTGTTTTAATTTCGTGATCTTCTTTATCATAGTAGCTTGCAACATAGTAGTAATCATCTGAATAACATACACCAAATTCACTTGAGAATCCGCCAATCTTTGGCATTTTGTATTTCTTCATACGTATTCCTCCTAATATGTTATAAGTAACACAACTTTTATCTTTGATGGCGTGATTATATCATGAATCTAGCCTTTTAGCAATATATAAATAACTTTATTATCAATAATTTTTTCATTTAAATTTGCATTAAAAAAGAGGCATATGCCTCTTTTTTAATAAATTAATTTCTCATTTTTTGCTCTTTTGATATATTCTTTAATATTCTCATGAGACTTATTAAGACCATCAATTTTCTTTTCAATATACCAATCAGCATGACTTGTTAAATCAGCTTTTTGAAGTTCTAAGATGTAATGAAAATTTCTATATCCTATATAAGATAAATAACCTAGAAAAACTTCATAACTCTTATCAAGCATCGTATCATGGTATAAACATATGCTAGATATAATTCTAGCTTCTTCATAAAAATATCCAAGTCTTATTAAAATCTTATAAGCAATAGCGCAGCTAACTTCAGGATGTCCCCAGTAATGAGTAACACCATCAACAGTAGTTTGAGATAAAGGTTTACCTATGTCATGAAGAAGAGCACAAAGTCTTCCTATTTCATCTTTTGGCATCTTATCTACAACGCTAAGTGTATGAGTAAATATATCAAAGCAATGAGCAGGTTGATTATGATCTTTATGATACATCATTTCAAGTTCAGGAATACATTTAATTAGTTCCTGCATTCTTTCTTCGATGTCCATATCATCACTAAATAAAAGAAATTTAATTCTCTCTCTAGTTTCTTTCTTATCCATATCATCACCTCATGTATTAATGGTTTGTAATACAACAATTTATATGGTGATATTATCACAATGCATAAAAAAAGTAAACTAAATTTAGTTTACTTTTTATGATAACTTATTAATCTTTTACTATATCAAGACCATTACTTGTACCTATTCTTGTTGCTCCATTTTCAATCATAAGTAATGCATCTTCTTTAGTTCTAACTCCACCTGAAGCTTTAACTCCAAGTTCATCACCAACTGTTTCTCTCATTAGTTTAACATCCTCAGCAGTTGCTCCACCAGTTCCAAAACCAGTTGATGTTTTAACAAAATCAGCACCAGCTAGCATAGCAAGTTCACATGCTCTTACTATTTCATCTTTTTCTAAGTAACATGTTTCAATTATTACTTTTAATATTTTTCCTTCTGATGCTTCTCTTACTTTAAAAATATCTTCTTTAAATTCTTCATACTTTTTATCTTTTAATAGTCCTACATTGATTACCATATCAACTTCACTAGCACCTTCTTCTATTGCTTTCTTTGCTTCGAATGCTTTAACTTCTGATGTATTAGCACCAAGTGGGAAACCGATTACTGTACAAACTTTAACATCTGACCCTTCTAATTCTTTTTTTGCTAATTTAACAAAACAAGGATTAACACATACACTAGCAAAATCATTTTCTCTTGCTTCCTTACATAGTTTAATAATTTGTTCTTCCTTAGAAAATGCTTTTAATAATGTGTGATCAATATACTTATTTAATTTCATATTATACCTTCTTTCTTGCATATGAACATTTCTTGCATAACGCACATGGCGGAATGTTATCTTTCATATTTTTTATAAATATTTTTGTTTCTTCTTTTTCTAATATATCTTTAAATGATTCATTAAAAATATTTCCAAGTTTAATTTCTCCATTATTATCAAGACAACATGGAACAACATCACCATTTGATAAAACTCCAAACTGATCAAGAAGTCCATAGCAAAATATTTTATCAAATGTTTTATCTTTAGTATTAACTGGCCACTCAAATTTTTCTCCAGTTTGCAAATAAATATGTTTATTAATTTCACATGTATTTCTTTTTAATAATTCATCATAGACCTTTAAAATATTTTCTTCATTATATTTTTTTGATAGCGAAGAAATTAATTTAGAAATAATATTATCATTTAAATTATTTAAACCTTCTTTATCTAATACATCGTTGTTAGTACTATCTAAATTCCAAAGTTTAAGTACTACTGTTATATCATTACTTGATAAGATTTTTGATGCATTAATTATATCATCAATGTAATTATCAAAGTTAGTATTATCATTTGCTTCAAAACTATGAAGTGAAAAACTAACTTTTCTAACACATTTATTATTTATAATATCATCTAATTTATTCTTAATTAATGTTCCATTAGTTGTTATATTTATCTTCATTGAATTGTCATAAGATACTTTTAAAATTTCATCAAGATTCTGATGAAGTAATGGTTCTCCCATTAAATGAAGATATAAAAAATTAACATATGGTTGTATTTCATTTATTATTTTTTTATATTCATCTACTTCTAAAAATTTTTTCTCTCTTGTTGTCTTAGGACAAAATGAACAATTTAAATTACAACTATTTGTTATTTCAATATATGCTTTTTTAAATCTTTTCATTTATTTTTTCCTTCTTATTTTATAAAACAATTATACTTTATAAACAAAAAAAATCAATAAGGCTAATGCCTTATTGATTTTTTATACAATATGAAATTTTTTAGTTTGCTTCTTCAATGTCTTCCATAAACTCTTCTGGAACTGCAAAGCAAATTGCGTTTGCCTGAGATACTACAAGCTTCCCATCTGCATCTACAAGATCCATAAACTGGACACCATAACCAATGTTTGAAAGATAATAGATATCTCTAACAGTTCCTTCGAACTTGTGGTATAATGCTTCATCTGCCATAGCAATAACGAAGTCTCCTTCATTGATAGGAGTTCCGTAGAAGCTCTTTGCGCTCTTAAGATAAATCTTACGAGGTGCAGCAAGCGAAAGAAGTTTTGTACCTTCAGCTCTTACGAGTTCTTTCTCATCTTCATAGATAAGATTTGCAACTTCTGTATTTGGAACTACTTCCTGGATAGACTTCTCGTCTACTGACCAAACTACAACTAAGTTGTCCTCATTAACTTGAGAAACAATACCTCTTACACTACGTGTACCTACTCTACGAAAAACTTCATTTCCTTTTATCATAATATTTATGTCCTTTCATATGTGAAAATAGTTTAATAACTACAAAAAAACCTATATTTATTTTAGCATAATTTCCATTTTTTGTAAATACTTTTTATTAAATTTATATAAAAAAATACTGCTTTATGCCTTATTAGTACTAAGGTTAAAGCCAATTGTAAAAATATTCCCTTCATTATATATAGTGCTTAATTAAACAAATAAAAAAGGCCCCGAAGGGCCTATATATTATCTTATTTATCGAACATTCCTGCTGCTCTCATTGCTTTTACTCTTTCTTGAGGATCTAGTATTTTCTTTCTAATTCTAATGTTATTAGGTGTTACTTCTACTAGTTCATCGTTTGCAATATATTCTATTGCTTGTTCTAGAGTCATATGTTTAGCTGGTACTAGTTTTAAGGCATCATCTGATCCAGATGCTCTTGTATTTGTTAAGTGTTTTTCTTTACATACGTTAACTGGAATATCATTTCCTCTAGCATTTTCTCCAACTATCATACCTTCATATACTTCATCACCAGGTTCTACGAACATGATTCCTCTATCTTGAGCATTGAAAATACCATAAGCACAAGCTTTTCCGTTTTCAAAAGCTGTTAGTACACCAAATTTTCTTGTTTGGAAGTCTTCTTTAGCTTCTTTATAGCTATCAAAGATACTATTCATGATACCTGTTCCTCTTGTATCTGTGATTAATTCGTTTCTATATCCGATTAATCCTCTTGATGGAATGATGAATTCTAATCTTACATATCCGTCATTTCCACCACTAGTCATATTTGTCATTTCACCTTTTCTTAGTCCCATCTTTTCCATAACAACTCCCATGTATTCTTCTGGTACATCGATTGTTACGTTTTCATATGGTTCACATTTTATTCCGTCTATTGTTTTGAAGATTACTTCTGGTCTTGATACCATTAATTCATATCCTTCTCTTCTCATATTTTCGATAAGGATTGATAAATGTAATTCTCCTCTTCCTGATACTTTAAAGCTATCTGCTTGATCAGTATCTTCAACTCTTAATGATACGTTTCTATCTAATTCTTTATATAATCTATCTCTTAAATGTCTTGATGTTATGAATTTACCGTCTTTTCCTACGAATGGTCCGTTATTTACTGAGAATGTCATACTTACAGTTGGTTCATCAATATCTACAAATGGAATTGCTTCTGGATTTGTACTATCTGCTAATGTATCTCCGATATTAACACCGTCCATACCACCTACGCATACGATTTCTCCGGCTACTGCTTCTGTTACTTCTACTCTATTTAGTCCCATATATGTATATAACTTACCGATTCTTACGTTCTTTGTTTCTCCATCACGTGAAATCATTGTTACAGTTTCACCGGCTTTAATTATTCCTCTTTCTACTCTACCGATACCGATTCTTCCTGTATATTCGTTATAATCTATATTTGAAATTAATAATTGCATTGTTCCGTTTTCATCTTTATCTGGCTTTGGTATAGATTTTAAGATAGTATCAAATAATGGCATCATATCAGTAGCTTCATCGTTTAAGTTTAATTTAGCTTGTCCTGCTTTTGCTGATGCATATACTACTGGGAAATCTAATTGATCATCTGTTGCATCTAGTTCTATAAATAGTTCTAGTACTTTATCAATAACCCATCCTGGTCTCGCACCTTCTTTATCTATCTTATTTATAACTACTATTGGTTTTAAGTTTAAGTTTAATGCTTTTTGAAGTACAAATCTTGTTTGAGGCATTGGTCCTTCTTTAGCATCAACTAATAATACAACTCCATCAACCATCTTAAGTACACGTTCAACTTCTCCACCGAAGTCAGCGTGACCTGGAGTATCAACAATATTAATTTTTGTATCTTTGTAAATAACTGCTGTATTCTTTGAAAGAATTGTTATTCCTCTTTCTTTTTCAATATCATTTGAGTCCATAACTCTTTCATCAACTTCTTCATTTGCTCTAAACGCACCACCTTGTTTTAATAGTTGGTCAACAAGTGTTGTTTTACCGTGGTCAACGTGAGCAATAATTGCAACGTTTCTTAACTTTGCCATAATTCATCTCCTAAATTCTTATATATTTTAATTTTTTTCTCACTAAATATTGATTATACCACTTTTTCCTTGCTACGTAAAGATTTTTTTGAACTTTTTACAAAAAAATCCAATTACAATAAAGTAATTGGATTTAGATTTTTTTATTAATAATTTATTTTAAAACTTTCATCATTGCAAAGATACAATTCTTAGCTCCTTCAAAATCAATTGCATTTATACATTTTTGTAGTTCTTCAAATTTTTCTTTATGAACTCCTAAATCTAATTCTGCTAAATCATTTATAATTTTTTCAGCTCTTGTTAAATCATAATCTTCTATGCTTAATTTTAAATCTTTTATCATTGCAAGAATTGCTTCATCAGATACTTTTACTTTTGCTACAGGATTTGCACATATAATATCTAATTTCTTTTTAAATCCTCTATACATTTCAAGTAATGAAGCTGTTTTTGTTTTTATTTCTGGTATATTTAATTCTTTACCACATTGTTCTAGATATAATGATAATTCAGCAAGTTCATCTGCTCCTATTGTTCTTGCTAAACTCTTTAGTGCATGAACTTGTATTGTATAATTTTCTATATCATTATCTCTTTCATAATCTTCAATCATTTTTGATCTTTCATCTATGGAATCATGGAAATTAATTAATGTATCAAGAACTAATTCTTTACTTCCTAAAATCTTAAATGCTGTATCAATATTTATTCCTTCTATACTTGGAATTTGAAGATCACTACCTGATTCTTGATTAGACATATTAGAACGTCCTAAATATTCTATTAAATTTTTAGGTAACCATTTTTCTATTACTTTAATAATTGATTCTGTATTAATTGGTTTTGATACGAAATCTTGCATACCAGATTCAATAAACATTTCTTTTGCACCAACGACTGCATTAGCTGTTAATGCTATTATTGGAACACGTTCATAGAAGTTACTTATCTTTCTAATAATATGTGCTGCTTCTATACCATCCATACCTGGCATCATGTGATCCATAAATATAATATCATATTTTTCTTTCTTACATTTATCAATGGCTTCTTGTCCGCTTAATGCTTTATCAATTTGCATACCTATTGGTTTTAATAATCCAACTGCAACTTTAATATTAAGTTCAACGTCATCAACCATTAATGCTTTAGCGTGTGGTGCAATATAAGTTGTTGTTACTTTTGTATCAACATGTTTCTTTAATGCATCATTGATATCGCCAATTGGTGTTTTATCTATTACTTTTTGTGCTAATCTAAAACTAAATTTAGAACCTTTACCATATTCACTTTCAACCATAAGTTTAGATCCCATAAGGTGTAATAAATTTTGTGAAATAGTAATACCAAGTCCTGTTCCTTCAATATTTTTATTTCTTTGTTCATCAAGTCTTGTAAATGATTCAAATAATTTTACTTTATCTTCTTCTTTAATACCAATACCACTATCTGATACTGTTACTGTATATAAAATTTTATTATCTTTAAATTCATCAACTTTTATTTCAAGTTTAACTGCACCAACATTTGTATATTTAATTGAGTTATTTAATAAGTTAGTTATAACTTGTTTTATTTTTAATTCATCACCGTATAGTTTAATAGGGAAATTAGGATCTATATCTGTGATAAATTTTAATCCTTTATCATTTGCTTTTAATAAAATCATTGTGATAATAGAATTAATTTGTGATGCTGTTTCATAATTTGATTGAACAAGTTCCATCTTTCCTGATTCAATTTTAGAATAATCTAAGATGTCATTAATTAATGAAAGTAATGTATCACCTGCAGTTTTAATGTTAGCTGCATATTCAAGGATAGAATCTTGTTTTGATTCTCTTGCTATTAACTCATTAAGACCAAGTACTGCATTAATAGGTGTTCTTATTTCATGAGACATATTAGCAAGGAAATCTGATTTTGCCTTTGATGCTTTTTCTAGATTTCTATTTGATAATTCTAGTTCAGCCATGGCTTCTTTTATTTTTCTATCTCTTTGTTCAATTTGTAGTTTTTGTTTATTATAAGCATACCTTTGATATTTGAATATCATACCAAATAAAAATGTTACTGTAACTGTTGCAACTAATAAGTCAATTATTTGTCCACCTTCAGTTGGTATATTATATACTGGATAAAGTCCATAAAATTCTAAACATATACAACCTATATAAATAAAAATTCCTAGTAATGCTATTAAGTAACATGCAAGTCCATCCACTACCAAAAAGCAGAATAAGAATGCAACTATAGCCCATATTACCATACCAGATGGTCTTCCACCCGTTGTTAAAAATAATAAAGGTAAAAGCACAACATTATATGTCAATGCAACTATAATACCAGCAACTTGCATTTTCTTTTTCTTATTTGCAAGATATAACGCTAATGAAGTTGCTATTAATGTTATTAATAATGTTGTTAATGTCATCAAGTTAAAATCCAAGAAACATGAAACTATTGTTGCTATAGTAACAAGTACTGTTAGGATACTAAACATTACGTTAAAAAGTTGTAATGATATATCGTTATCTTTACTTAGTAAAGTTACTGCCATCTTTTTAATTTTGTTCATTTTTAAATCTCCCTATTTTATATTAAGTCATTATATTCTCTTATCTCTTTTTTCGACTTATTTTTTTTATATTTCACTAAATTTTATATATTTTTATAGATTTTCTCTAATAAAAATATTCATAAAATTTGTTCATTATTGATATATAAAAAAAAGAAGACCTAAAAGGTCTTCATATATTAATTAAATGTATATGTTCTTTGTAAAAATTCTTCATAACATAGTCCAGAATCTTTTACTTCTTTAGCTAGTTCTGGTCCTAGATATCTCCAGTGCCATGGTTCATAGTTAATTCCTGTATAGATTTGTTTACCATCCATATATCTTAAAATCCATCCATACTTATATCCATTTTCCATAAGCCATTTAAATGCATCTGTATTTTCAAATCCTTGATCAAGATTTGTATATCCTTTTGTTATAAAGTCTATTGCAAGTCCTAATTGGTGTTCACTTGTTCCTGGAATAGCTACTTCTTTACTTGCATAATCTTTTGCTTGTTGTTCGCTATATCCTTGAGATAACCATTCATTAACTTCTTTATTGTATAATCCTTGTTGATAATTATATGAACGATAACCTGAACATACTATAAGTGATACTCCATCATTTTGTGCATCTTTAATCATTTGTTCTGTTATATCTATAATTCTTTTATCAAGTTGTTTACCATTAGATAATGTTCCAAGTGTGATAGGTCTATCAGCACTAAGTGGTTCCATCTTATTAACTAATACTACGTTCCAGTAAGTATCATCTGTGTAATCTTCGATAACTAAATCTTCATTTACTTTACTATAGTCAGTTTCAATGATACCTGTTTTATCTAATTCACCTATTTTTTCATCACCGTATCCTTCAACAAAGTCTTTAGGCACTCCACTTGCGTCTAGTATTATCGTATTTTGAATTTTATACATTATTATGGCAGTAAAGCATAAAACCAATCCGATAGCAATATAAATTTTTCTAGTAATTTTTTCTTCCATAAAAAATGTATAAAGCTCCTTTCTTCTTTAAATAACAGTATAAGTTATACCACACCTAAATATATAATTCAAGATTAATAATATTAAAGTTTTGTTAAATATTATTTAACTTGCACTTATTTATTTTTGGTTTCTCTTCTTCTTTTTTTTCTGGTTCTGTTTCTTGTGGTTTCTCAGGCATAACTTCCTTTTTATTTTTTCTATTTATAATTTTAGTATTAATTTTTTCTTTAATATCTTTTAAGCTTACTTTCTTTATATTTTTAGCTCTTCTTGATGTTCTCTTTTCTCTTCTTGCTAAATTAAACATTATGATACTAAACATACCATATGTATAAAGTAATGCTATGAAATATACTATTGCTCCTATGTATGGAAGAGCAACTATTAATGATACTATTAATGTTCCCATAAGTCCTGATATATATTCAGATTGTTTTGGGAAGATATAATCCCCTAATGCTACACCAAAACATGGTACAGCAATTAAAAAGCAAATCATATATATCATCAGTATTATGAGTGCCGTTGGCAGACCAATGATTGCTACCATAAAGATAAATGATACAGTAGGAAGTCCTATCAGCATTAAGATACCATATAAGAAAACTGATAAAGGAGCTTTCTTTAACATCTTAACACCTTGTCTTTTAATTGGTCCTAATAATTTAATATATATTATGGCTGTTATTAAACCAGTAGGTGCTAGCCATAATAAAAATTTTGTTAGTCTTAAAAGTTTAGAAGTTAATCCTTCTTTCTTTTCATTTTCATCTACTTTTGTATAAGATACTTTTTCTTGTAATGTTCCTTCAGGGTATTCTGGTTCTATTGGAGATTCAATTGATAAATTTCCGTTAACAACTAATTGTGGATCTAAAATAATTTGTGTTCCTATTACTGTCAGATCACCATCAATCACACCAGATACATTTACTTGTTTTGCAATTAGGTAAGCACGTTTTGCATTACCTTGATATTTAATAGTGTTACCAAATGCATAAATTGCATTACCATCACCATTAATATTTACATCACCTTTTGCAACTACAAATGAATTTCTAAATTCATTTGCGCTAATGTTTATTTTTGAATTAGCAAGAGCTAGGATATTACCATTTGTTTTTCCACCATAAGAGATTGATTCTCCAAGAAGAATTGCATCTCCTTCTATCATTGCTCTTTCTTTTAATACAAGATCTATGCTAATCATATTATCAGCAGAGTCATGTAATGAAAATGCATTTGCGTCAAGTCTAAATAAATTTAAGAACATAAAAGTAAAAACAAAAGTTAAAACTAATGTTTTTATTTTTTTCATTACCATACCTCCGCAAGATTTTTAGCCATTTGAGCTGATCTATTAAAGAAAGCTTCTTCTTGTCCTTTATGAACTTTTGTACCTTCTAATGCTATTGTTCTAAAATCTTTAATACCAAGTGAAGCAAAGAATGCTCTTAAATAACTATCTCCATATTCAACTGAAGAAGAATAAATTCCTCTAGTTACAATATGAACAATTTTCTTTCCTTGACTTAATCCAACTGAACCTTTTAGAGTTGATTGATATGTTACGCCATCAATTGCTATATGTTCAAGATAAGCATGTAAAATTGCAGGAATTGATAAATTCCAGAAAGGTGCAGCTATAATAATTTTATCAGCATCTAAAAATTGTTTTACATATTTAAAAGTTTCTTCATCTTTATTTTCTTTATAGTTTAAAGATTGTCTCTTTTTAATTTCACTTACTGTTAAAAATTTAACATCTTCTTCATAAAGATTAATTGTTTCAATTTCATCATTAGCATGTTTTTTTGTATATTCATCAACGAATACACTAGCTATTTGATGAGAATAAGATTCTGCTGTATTACAAGCATTAACAAATAGTACTTTGCTCATAACTCCTCCTACTTATTATTTAAAATATATTTTTCAAAATCAGTTTTATTTATATCACTAATTTTATAATCTAATTTATACCATAATGAGTCTAAATTATTTTTTGTTTC
>JAKSVV010000119.1 GCA_024407775.1 Clostridia bacterium | reverse complement strand
AGCCTTATAGGCGCATATGAAATACCACCGGCTAAGCCGGTGGATATTTATTATTTGTTTAAAACAAACAAAAAAAGCATTACTATTTGTAATGCTTTTTTTTACAGCTGCAAAAAAATTATCTTACGTCCTTATATGGATAAATTCCGAAGAATGTTAAATGCACAGGATCTTCAACATTTACGAAATGTTCGTAAACTGCCTTTCTTGAAGTGATCTTGCAATTCATACCTGGATTTACGTAACAAACAAGCTTCTTTGTCTCATCAACGGTGGTAGCCTTTACAAACAATGTATCCTTAGTTGCTTCCTTTGGAATTGGAGCTGCTGGGAACACTTTACGATATTCATCGTACTTGTAAACCTTACCTACGTAAACGAGAGGAGCTGCATTGAAATCTGGATCAGCCTTGTAGCTGAAAGCGATATCATTAAGTGACTTCTTGCTAAAGAAAATCTTAAAAGCATATGCGTCTTTTGTAATGATAATAGGCTTTCTGTTGGCTCTAAGCCCCAGATCTACAATCTTGATGATTTTTCTGCCGTCATCCATAAGCTGGTAAAGAGCGATGTACTTAAAGTACAGGTCTTCAGGATTATTGATGTTCTGCATAATACCTACCTCCATTTAGAGTAACGTGCTAAAAGTAGCACAACTATATAGTTCAAGTTGGATTATATTATAAATGTGCCATGCTGTCAACAAAAAATCAGTTAATTATCGTTCAAATTTTACTGCTTTTTATATACCAAAAAACTTGAATAATAAATAATTTGTACTATACTTTAAGTTGAGAATGAATAATTTTTTTGAATATATTTTTTATGATATTTTTAAAAAAGTTATTTATAAAATTGAAAGCAAAAAAGTATATAGAAATATTATAGGAGGGAATCCAAGTGATTGAGTTACAAAACGTCACAAAGATATATGAAGATAATGGCGTATGCGCATTAAAAGATGTATCTTTAAAAATCAAACAAGGAGAGTTTGCATTCATAGTTGGAACAAGTGGTAGTGGTAAATCTACTCTTTTAAAACTTTTATTAAAAGAAGAAGATGTTACTAGTGGTAGAGTATTTATAAATAATAGAGACATAACAAACTTACCAAGAAAATATGTTCCACTATTAAGAAGAGAAATCGGAATGGTATTCCAAGATTTCAGATTATTTGAAAATAAAACTGTTTATGAAAATGTTGCTTTTGCAATGAAAGTTGTAAACAAACCAAATAAAATGATAAGAAGATTAGTTCCTATTGCACTTACATTAGTTGGACTTGAACATAAAGCAAAAGCTTATCCAAGACAATTATCAGGTGGAGAAAAACAAAGAGTTGCAATAGCAAGAGCTATTATAAATAAACCTTCAATTTTAATTTGTGATGAACCAACAGGAAACTTAGACCCTGAAACATCATGGGAAATCATGAACTTACTTGAAGAAATAAATAAAAAGAAGACAACAGTCTTAATGGTAACACATGATCATACAATCGTTAATCAAATGAAAAAGAGAGTATTAGTAATTGACCATGGCGGAATTGTTAATGATATTTCGAGAGGAGGTAACATGTAATGTTAAACAGAATTAGTTATTTCCTTGAAGAAGGTTTTAAAAATATTTTTAGAAGTAAAGTTGAAGCATTAAGTTCAGTTACTACAATCTTTATGTGTATATTAGTAATAGGACTTATGTATACAACATTTAGTAATGTTAGTTATACAATTAAATCTATACAAGATGATTTAAGTTTAATTGCATATCTTGATTCATCAACAGCAACAGTTAATGCAGAAGCATTAATGAAACATATTGAATCAAGTGATCAAGTTGATACAATTGAATTTTTCTCTAAAGAAGAAGCACTAGTTGAATTTGCTGGTAAGATTGAAAATGGAGAAAATTTATTAGAACAATATAAAGATGATAATCCACTTCGTGATTCATTAAGAATAAAACTTAAAGATCAAAAAGCACAAGACGAAGTTTTAAAAATGTTAGAAGAAAGTTCTTTTGTAAAAAGAATTGTTAAACCAAACGATGCAGTTAAATTCTTAACAAAGTTAAGTACAGTAGTTAACACAATCGGAATTATATTTATTATTATACTTGTATTTATGTCAGTAATTTTAATTATGAATACAATTAAATTAACTGTTACATTAAGAAGAAATGATATTGAAATAATGAAATATATTGGAGCTACAGACTCATTTGTAAGAGTACCATTTATCGTTGAAGGTATCTTACTTGGAATTATAGGAACATTAATTCCATTATTAATTGTTTATATAATTTATTCAATGATATATAACGGAGTAACATCAAATCAAGCTGATGCACTTTATAGTTTATTATCATTAAGAACACCTAGTGAAATTAATGCAGTATTAATTCCATTATCATTATTAATTGGTGTAGGAATTGGTACAGTAGGTTCAACAATTTCAGTTAAGAAATTCATGGAAGTATAAAATAAATATTAAGGAGACTAACTATTATTAGTCAACCCAATTTTTAAAGAAAAATCAATTTAT
>JAKSVV010000118.1 GCA_024407775.1 Clostridia bacterium | reverse complement strand
GTACATCTTGTCCAACATATAAATCCTTTGTTGGATTAATAATTAATGTACTCTTCTTTGGCATAGTTAAATGCTTAATAACAACTTTATAGTTAGTTGAATCATAATAATATACTGATGATAATTCATCTGTATAGAAACCAGACTCATCTGTTACTTTAGTTAATGTAGTACCTCCTACTTTAACTGAAGTAGGTTCTTTATATTCATCATTAATTGTAATTATAGCTGTTTGTAATTTTGTTTTATCAAAAGTAATTGTACCTGTATTTTTAGCTTTATTTTCATACCAATCTGCATAAACTGTTTTTACTCCATCTTTAAAAGAAATATTACTATTTGTACTTCCCGCTATAAAAGGATCATTACTCTTTACATTATTTTTATACACATCTACAGTAATATCTCTTTGTAAAAATTCTTCTGCTGTAGCTTTAATAACTACATCTAATTTTTTACCATTTGTTGTTGCTGATACAAATGTTCCGTTTGTTACTGGTACATTTGTTATTGTATCAAACTTATATCCATCAACTGGATCAAGTGTTATCTTTTTATAATATTCTGTTCCTGCTACTATTGCATCAGCTTGAACATCACATGCTGAAGTAGTATACCATGTCTTTCCTCTATCGTCATTACTTTTATATTTAAGTCCATCAGCTTCAGTATATCTTAGTGTTTGTTTACTAATTGCAACCCCACCAATAAGATTTCCTCTTCCATTTAAACTTACACTTGTAATTGATATTTTAGGTGTTGCATTTCCTAAAGTAAAACTCTTAGCAAATTCAAAACGGTTTTGTGAAGAAGCTCCGCCTCCAATAATTATATTCATTTCGTCGCCACTTTTAAATTTTGGTGCAAACTCATCACGAGGATATACAATAGTTGCTTCAGTATTTGTTCCATTTACAGTTAAATTTCCTCCATTTGTTAAATTGCAACCAAAATTTTCAGAATTAAATTGCATTTCAAATCTACCAAAATGATTTGCATAACTAAATAAGTTAGTACCTGTTAATTTAATTGTAAGTGAATCTTCATCAAATGATTCAATTTCAAAATCTGTAACTCTAGGCATAGGACAAATATCAATTTGACCTCTAAATGTAAAAGTTGAATTCTTAGTGTCAATATCTATTCTAGGGTTAATATATTTTCTTATATAGTTATGTTCGTCTTCATATGTTGAATCAATATCTATTGATGGCCATAGTATATTGAATCCGTTAGTTTTAGCATCATTTATTATTGCTTGTGGATCTCCAAATCCCATATAAGATTTTAAATCTATACTTCCCATTACATAATAGTAATCCTCTTCAAACTTTCCAGTTGTAACTTCATCAGTATATGAATCAGTAGGATTATTATAAGTTTTATACCACTTGACATAAGGGGTAAAATTAAATTTAGTATTTGTCTTTTCATCAACAAAAGTTACTAATAGTTGATTTCTATCCTCAATGTTTGTATCATGAGTTATTAAATCAAAATCTCCTTTAAAATCAAAGCATGCTAATTTCTTCGCAGTTAATGGAGCATAAAATACTAAATTAGCATTGTCTTTTCCTTTATATGCAAATAACTTAGGATGTAATTCCGAAAGGTTTACTTTGTTTCCATTTATCATTAAATAATATTTGTTAAATTCATTTGAAAAAGTTCTAATATCACCTTCCGAAATATATAATGAAGTACGTACATAATAAGTTACTCCATCAGTAAAACTATATACTGAGCTTCCTGATCCATCACTGTTAGAATAAATTATTAACATATCTTCATCTTTTAAACCAATATTTTCATCTGTAGTTTTTAAATCAAAACCCGTTGCTGTTAATGAATTATTACTTTCATTAAATCTTAATCCATCATATTTTCCATAAAATGAACTATAAGTTAAATCTAAATTAGTCACCTTATTTGTAAGTCTGAAATCAATACATGCAACCAACTGATCATTATCAAGATAATATCCTGTTCCATCGGCATAATACGAAGGAGAAGGTGAACTATCTCTTCTTGTTACTGTTGGTAGTTCGATTGTACATCCAGGTGCTTTTACTTTTAATGTCTTAGTTCCATCAAACTTTCCATTCCCATATGCCCCTATTTTTAATCTATAATACAAAGTATCTCCACCTATGTCTTCTGACACAAAGTTAGGTTCTTGAGGAGTTTCTTGTGGATAATCATCATATATAGATTCTAAATAAGCATCTAAGCAGTCAACGCCTTCAATTGGATACTCTATTTGAAAATGATAACCGCCAACTTCAACTCCACAATATGTTGCAACTTTTTCTTCAAAAGTTAACCCCATATCTCCGGAGTCCACATTGAATTTAATATTGCTTAAAATAAGTTCATAATAATCTTTTTCTGTAGCATCAGCTTCATTAATAAAACTAGGTATGCATCCAAGCATCATTACTAATGATAGCATTAATGCCATAATTCTTTTTGTTATTTTTTTCATTTTTCCTCCTTGATTTTTGTTAGTTTTTTCAATACTTTAATAGATTTAGTTTATAGCAAAAAATATTATTTACAATATGATTTGCAATACTTATTTTAATTTTATGCATAAAAACTTGCTAATAAAAATCAAGAGATATTTTAAAAATTTAAATTATTT
>JAKSVV010000117.1 GCA_024407775.1 Clostridia bacterium | reverse complement strand
ATTATTCTTGTAGATAAAGAAAATATTAATGATAAAGAAATAATTAGAGGATATGTTTTTGCAAGACCAATAAGAGATGATGAAATTGAAGGATATTTAATTAATGCTCTTTATGTTAAAGAAGAATATAGAAACATGGGCATAGCAAAAAAATTACTTAATGAAGTTATGAATCTTGTTAAAGAAAAAAATCCTATGTTCATAGATATAAATGTGATGCATGGCAATGACATTGCAAAAAAGATTTATGATGAATTAAATTTTAAACCTTTTAGATTAACAATGAGATTAGATAAATAAAAAAATATTGGAGAATAAAATGAAAGACAAAAGTAAGATAAGAAACTTTTCAATTATTGCTCACATAGATCATGGTAAGAGTACACTTGCAGATAGAATAATTGAAAAGACAGGTTTCTTAACTGAAAGAGAAATGAAAGATCAAATCTTAGATAATATGGATATCGAAAGAGAAAGAGGTATCACTATTAAATCTCAATCAGTAAGACTTATTTATAAAGCTAAAGATGGTAATGAATATATATTTAACTTAATTGATACTCCAGGTCACGTAGACTTTAACTATGAAGTATCAAGAAGTTTAGCTGCATGTGATGGTGCAATTTTAATAGTTGATGCATCACAAGGTATAGAAGCACAAACATTAGCTAATGCATATCTTGCAATGGATAATGATCTAGAAATATTACCTGTAATAAATAAAATAGATTTACCAAGTGCAAGACCTGATGAAGTTAAAGAAGAAATAGAAAATACATTATGTATAGTTTCAGATGATGCACCATGTATATCAGCTAAAGAAGGAACTAACATTGAAGATGTACTTGAAATGATAGTAAAAAGATTACCAGCACCAAATGATGACGAAACATTACCATTACGTGCATTAATCTTTGATGCTATGTATGACATATATAAAGGTGTAGTTATATTTACTAGAGTTAAAGAAGGAACAATGAAAAAAGGTGACTCTATTAAATTTATGGCTACAAACAAGAACTATGAAATAACTGAAGTTGGATATTTCGGAGCAGGTACATTTATACCATGTGATGAATTATCAGCAGGTGAAGTTGGATACGTTTGCGGTAGTATTAAAAACTTACAAGACGTTAAGATAGGTGATACTATTACACTTCAAAAGCATGGAGCTGAAGTAGCATTACCAGGATATAAACCAGTTAACCCTATGGTATATTGCGGTATATATTCAGCAGATGGATCTAAGTATGAAGACTTAAAAGAAGCATTAGAAAAATTACAAATCAATGATGCTTCATTAACATTTGAACCCGAATCATCTGAAGCATTAGGCTTTGGATTTAGATGTGGATTCCTTGGCTTACTTCATATGGATATCATACAAGAAAGATTAGAAAGAGAATATAATTTAGATTTAGTAACAACTAGCCCATCAGTTACATATAGAGTAACTAAAACAGATGGAACAACATATATGTGTTCAAACCCAGCAGACTTACCTGAACCAACACAAATTAAAATGATGGAAGAACCAATGATGAAAGCAGAAATTATTACGCCATCAGATTATGTTGGACCAGTTATGGAATTATGCCAAGAACGTAGAGGAATATATCATAAGATTGAATACATAGAAAAGACAAGAGCAGTATTACATTATGACTTACCTCTTAATGAAGTAATCTTTGATTTCTTTGATGTATTAAAATCTAGAACAAAAGGTTATGCATCATTTGATTATGAATTCAAAGGATATAAAGAATCTAATTTAGTTAAAATAGATATTATTATTAATAGAGATAAAGTAGATGCATTAAGTTGCATAGTACATAAAGATAATGCTGAAAACAGAGGAAGAAGAATGGCTGAAAAATTAAAAGAAGAAATTCCAAGACAACTATTTGAAATTCCTATACAAGCAGCAATAGGTAATAAGATAATTGCTCGTGAGACAATTAAAGCATTAAGAAAAGATGTATTAGCAAAATGTTATGGTGGAGATATTACTCGTAAGAAGAAACTTCTTGAAAAACAAAAAGAAGGTAAGAAGAGAATGAGACAAGTAGGTAAAGTACAAATACCTCAAAGTGCATTCATGAGTATATTAAAACTTGATTAATATGATGGAGACGATATGGTAAAAATATATTTACTAAAAATTTTATCAGCACTAATTGGAGTTATAGCAGGAGTATTATATTTATGCAATGTTAATATGAATATTGTAGTAACACTACTTGCTACAGCAGGATTATTATTATTTATAGATTCAAAAATAAATAAAGATAATATATATATGAGTAATTTAAAATATATGGCCGATAAAAATGAAAAGAAAAATAAAAAATAAAAAAGGTTTGGAGTTAATATGAAAAAAATAATTATATGGTTAGTGATCGCATTATTAATAGTTGCAGGTGTTGTAGTATTTGTTAAAGTGAATTATAAACCACTTGATAAAGGCATGGATGATTTAGAAAAACAAAATGTGTTTACAGAAGAATATGAAGAAGGAACACTTGAATATGCAATAATGCAAGATGATATGAAAACAAATTGCAAAATTCAAATTAATGAGTTTAATTCATTTAATGATAAAGAACAAATTATTATTCAAGGAACTATGCTTGTTTATTCAGATAATGTTTATGTTTTCTTTAATGAAAATAGTAAAGATGATATGGAAAAAGCAACAGGTATTAAGAGTAAATTCTTTAGAAACATTAAAGATGGTGAGTCACTATACATAGGTATAAAGGATGGAGAAGTTAATGTATTAATAACAAGTGATGAAGTATTATTTGTTAATGAATATAATCCAGAACTTAAATATGTTGAATTATCAAACGATGGTGCAACATTATTTGATGTAAGAAAAGATAATGGAAAAACAATCTTAGTATATTAATGAATAAAATATTATTAAAAAATGAAGCAATTTTGCTTCATTTTTGGTACTATAAAAGTGTAATCAAAAAAGATGATTGCACTTTTTTTATTTTG
>JAKSVV010000116.1 GCA_024407775.1 Clostridia bacterium | reverse complement strand
GTTGCAATTGTTGAATTAAATAATAAAAATGGTTTCGTTGATAAAAATGGTAACGAAGTAACAGCTATCATTTATGATAAAATTTATCAATATGTTGATGGACTTGCTAAAGTTAAAAAAGGAAACTATTACGGATTTGTTGATTCTCAAGGTAAAGAAATTATTCCAGTTAAATATAATAGTGTTGATGACTTCAGTGAAGGAGTTGCAGCTGTAGGTATTGATGGTAACTATGGTTACATTAACCCTCAAGGTGAAGTTGTTATTGCAATGCTTTATAAATATGCAGATACATTTAGTGAAGGTCTTGCATATGTTAAAGATGGAGATTCAAATCAATATATAAATAAAAAAGGTGAAACAGTTTTAAGACTTGATTACGATTATTTATATACATTTGATGGTGGAGTTGCTAAAGTTCAAAAGAATGGATTATTTGGATTCATTAACAAAGAAGGAAAACAAGTTACTCCAGTTATGTTTGAAAGCGCAACACCATTCGTAAGTGATGTATCTAAAGTTGAAAAGGATGGTAAGTTCGGTTACGTTAATAGAAGTGGACAAAAAGTAATTGATATTGTTTATCCTGAAGTTTCTTCAGTTGATAATGGTTATATAAGAGCTAAAAATGAAGATGGTAAATATGATCTTTATACAACAACTGGTGAAATGAAAATGAAAGGCGTTGAATATCTTGGTGAATTCTCTCATGGTTTAATGCTTGTTGGAATTTATAATGCAAGAACAAAGAAAACAACATATGGATATGCAGATGTTCAACTAAACAAAGTAATTAATACTGTTTATGACTATGCTGAAACTTTTGGCAGCGATGGTACTGCAAAAGTTACATACAAAGGTAAGACAGGATATATTAACACACAAAATCAACTTGTAGAAAAATAGTATTTTTCAATACTAAAATTACAATAAAAACTAATGCTATATATATTGCCAAGTTATTAGGCATTTGCTATAATTAGGGCATAAATGGGGAAAGGAGTTTTGATATGAGTATAAGACCAATTGATATGCAAATTTCAATAGCAGCTATGACGCAAAATAACCAAGCTCATCAGCAAGTTAATCAAGCTGGTGCAAATGCGCACGCTCAAGTTGCTAGTATCAAAAAAGATCAAGTACAAAGTAAAGAAACTGTTAAAGACCCAAAAGATAGTAGAAAAATTAAATCTGTTAAAGAAGATGAAGATGACAAACAAAAACAAAAGAAAAATAAAAATCAAAATCAATCAAATGAAGATGATGAAGAATTAACAGAAGAAGAAAAAAGAGAAAAAGAACTTAGAGAAAAACGTAAGAAAAATTTTGTTTATAGATTAGGCTACAACGGAAAACTTGAATTGAGACCTGAAGATACAGAAGGTGAAAATGAAGGTAGTGGGCATATAGATTTAAAGGCATAACGAAGGAGAAGAAAATGAATATTGGGGTAATGAGTTTAATTATTTTTTTATGTGGAATATTTATTTTAGTTTATGGTTTATTTTTTGCACCAACTGAAGAAGAAGAAAAATTAATTAATTCTTCACTTGATATTTCAGGAGTTGATGAGATATTAACTAAACTTGAAAACAAACTTCAAGAGTCTGATAAAATGATGGCTGAACTTGATAAGTTTTCTGAATATGTAACTAATGAGATGCAAGATAAATATAAAGAAATGATGTTCTTATATCAAATGGTTGAAGAAAAAGAAAAAAATATTAAAAAAGAAAATGATGAAAACAAATTATTAAAAATTGAAGTTGAAGAAAAGAAAAAAGAACTTAGAAAAGAACAAGAAACTAAAGCTATGGAAGATGCTAGAAGAAGACAAGTTTCTAATTTTACTAAGAATAATATAAAAGCTTTTTACACACCTCAAGATAATCAAATGATTAATAATCAAAGAAAAGAAAAAGCTCCAGTTATGGTTGCTAAATCTTCATTTGATGATGTTGTATACATGTATGAAAACGGAAAGAATGTAGATGACATTGCAAAAACTTTAGGTAAAGGTAAAAATGAAATTAGATTAATGTTAGAAATAATGGGTAAGGAGGGATAGAGTTGGAAAAGAATTTTAGTGATTTAGTTAAAGAAAGTATTTCAGATGAAGAAAAAAGAATTGCTAATAATTCTAAAACAAATTCTAAAACTGACTTTAATACATTAAGAAGAAAAATTAGACAAAACTTTTTTGTTGGATTCGGAGCAGGACTAATAGTTGCTGCTGGTGCGTTTTATTTATTTAGACCACAAGAAAATCCAAATATCATTTCACAAGAAAATCAAGTTTCTGAAATGACTAAAGAAGAAATTATTAAAGAGGCAAAAATATTAGGGATGGAATTTCCTATGGATAAATTAAATTAATAAAGTAGGTATGATATGTTTAGAAAAATGTTCTTACCTGATTTATATGTTGAAAAAGTATTCGATATTGATTACAAAAAACTATATGAAAAAGGTATAAGATTAATAGTTTTTGACATAGATAATACATTAAAAACATATGGTGAAAAAGTTCCTTCTAATGATATTAAGGAACTTTTTAATAGTATAAGGGGTGAAAATATTGAGGTTAGTTTAGTCTCAAATGGAAGAAAATCTCGTGTTGATAAATTTAATGAGGAAATCAAACTTGATGCTATGCATTTATCTCTTAAACCAATACCTTTTAATGTTATTCGTATGATAAAAAAACTAGGATTTAAGAGGAAAGAAGCGGTAATTATTGGTGACCAAATTTTCACTGATGTGCTTGCTGGAAAGTTCGCTTTTGTCAAAACTATCCTTGTAAAACCGATAGAACCTAAAAAGACAAAAACTGAAAAAATTAAGAGAAAACTTGAAAAATCCATATTAAAGTTATATAATAAAGGGCAGTGATTATTAATTTTGTTGAAAAATAGGGCTAGATTAGCTCTAGCCGATTAAATTAATAAATGAAAAAATATATATATTTATAAGGAGGACATTATGGTATTCGCATCAGACGTAAGACCAGGAGTTACAATTCAATA
>JAKSVV010000115.1 GCA_024407775.1 Clostridia bacterium | reverse complement strand
TCAATGGAAATGATGAATGATTCATTTAGAAGTTTAGGAATAGCACTTGTCATGGCAGTACTACTTGTATACATGGTAATGGCATCACAATTTGAATCATTATTTAACCCATTCATAATTATGTTTACAGTACCACTTGCATTCGCAGGTTCATTCATTGGATTATTTATAACAGGAACTGAACTTGATGTAATTGCAATCATGGGTATGATAGTACTTGTAGGTATAGTTGTTAACAATGGTATCATTCTTATCGACTTTATTACTAAAGGAAGAGAAGAAGGATTATCAATGGAAGATGCAATCCTTAAATCAGGTAAACAAAGATTAAGACCAATTCTTATGACAACACTTACAACAATCCTAGGTATGTTACCTATGGCGTTCCAAACAGGTGAAGGATCAGAAATGCGTGGCCTTGCAATCGTAGTTATATTTGGTTTAACAACATCAACATTATTAACATTATTTATTATTCCAATTTTATATCAAGTACTAAATACAAAACTTGAAGCAAAAAGAGAACAAAGAAAAATGTTAAGACAAAAATATGGAGAAGATGATTAGAAAGGAGCATGAAATTTAATATGAAAAAAATATTTAAATTAGTTATTTTAACTTTTGCTCTTTCACTAATAATAACAACAAGTGTAAGTGCAAAAGAAACAAAAACATTTACTCTAAATGAAGCAATTGATTATGCTTTAAAAAATAATGGAGATATATTATTATTAAAATTCCAAGAAGATCAATTAGGTTATGCAGTAACTGCGACTAAAGATGGACGTAAGATGGCTGAAAGCATGATTGAAATGCTAGAAATGTCAGAAGGATCTATAGTAGAAGGGATGAAATCTTTAGGACTTGCTACTTTTGATTCTTATTTAATGAGACAAAAGTTTACTGAAAACCAATTATCAGATCAAAAGAAATTATTAAATAAAACATATGTATTAAGAACAGAGTTGATAAAATTATCAGTAGAAAATGCATATTATAATATCATGATGAAAAAGATAGCAAAAGATGATGCTAAGAGAAACAGAGATGTAGTTTATAATCAAACTGAAGTTGGAAGAATTAAATTAAAATATGGAACAATATCAGAAATAGATTGTAAGTCACTTGAAATAAATTTGAATGCAGCAGAACTAAATTTAGTAAATGCTGACTATGCTTATGAAGAAGCAAAAATGGATTTCTGTGATTTACTTGGACTTAATTATGATGTTGAATTAAATTTAACAACACCACTTGAAGTAAAACAAATTGATATAAATATTAACGACAAAAAGAAACAAGATTTAATTGATAACGACTTAACATATCAAAGTGATAAATTAACTTATGATTATGCAGAGCAAAGATTAAAATATGCAAAAGCATATTATGGTACAAGTTCAACATCTTACAAGACAGAACAATTAACATTTAAGAGTGCTGAAATAACATGGAATAACGCAAAGAAATCACAAGAGAGAAGAATACTATCAACATACAATAAATTAGATGTATTAAAAAAGACAGTAGGAATTTATAGTGATAAAAAAGATTTAATGAATGCAGCATTAGGAATTGCAAACATAAGATTAAAATATCAAACAGCAACAGAAGATGAAGTAATACAAGCAAGTATTAATTATAACCAAGCTGTTAATGATTATTATGATATGGTTATGAATTATAACATGATGGCATCTTTATTTGAAAAAAATATTATGGTAGGATAAATAATATATTAAGAAAAATGGCTTAAAACCTATGGCTTTTAGTCATTTTTTTATGAATAATTTATTTTATTAATCAATACTTTTTTGCTTTACAAAAGGTCACTTTCATGATATATTAGTATAAATTAATTTTGTAGTAACAGAAACTATATTGGAGGATAATAAATATGCAGCGAGTCGTAACGAAAGAATTCTTAATTTTTTGGTGGCACTTTTATAGTAGCAAAACTTATAACCTAGATGATTTAGGATTCTTTGTAAAGATTATTGAAAAACATGGACCAGATAAAGTCTTCAATGCAGTAGTAATGCACCAGATCCTAAAGGGCAGGGCAGATTCAGATTATTTTATTGATGTGTCAGCAAGAAATGCACTTGATAAGTATGTTGAATTTGCAATGAAAGAATATGAAGCTTACAAGCGAAAGAGTATGCAAAACAGGATTTTGTACGTTAAATTCTATATAAGAATATATGATGCAATTTATGAAGATTTTAAAAAGTATGGTGGAGGAACGCTATATGCTGAGAACAGGAGACAAGATAATATTACCTCGTGATGTAACAGTCGATAGAAATGGTGAATATTTAGTTTTTAAAAAAGGAACAACAGTTTGGGCATCAGCTCATGGCAGCGTTGTTACTAAAGAAGGAGTAGAAGTTTTTCTTACAGAAAAAATTGCTACCGAAGGAATTAATGTTCAGGGTATCGCTGATTACTTAGCAGATAGATTACTTGAAGCTGATTTTGATAATATGTCGGCAAGAGAATCTATGGATTATACAAAAGCATATGTTAAAGCTTTTGGAATTGAAAACGAAGAAATTTAAATGTAAAAAGCACACAAATAATTGTGTGCTTTTTGCTTTAAAAATTTTAATTAATTAATTTTTAAAAATATTTTTTTATATTATTTTTTTATATTAATAAAAATATTTTTTACTTAATCATAATGTTCATAATTTCTTGAGAACGTTTAATGAAGCTATTCATTTCTTCTTCATTTAATCCTTCACTATTAATTCTAGCAAGGTCATATAATTGTTCACAAACTAATTTTGATTTTTCATTATTTGATTCTTCATTTTTATTTTCATTTAAATATTTTACTAAGTTATTATTTGAATTTAATACGAATGATTTTTCAACAGGCATATCACCAAATGGATTTGCTTGACCATATATTTCAAATATATCTTTCATTCTTCTAGAACTTTCAGGCATGATAATCATACCAGCTATATCATTTGATTTAAAACTTTCTGCTTTAACAGTAAAGTCATTCATACTAGGAATATATTTTTTGAATACATCACTTAATGATTCTGATAATGATTTCATTTCTTCTTCATTAACATTTTCTTTATTAAGTGCAGCATCATTTAATCCTGAATCTATTCTTTCAAATTTCATTGTATGTTC
>JAKSVV010000114.1 GCA_024407775.1 Clostridia bacterium | reverse complement strand
TGAATAATACAAACAAATTTTATGAATAAAGAAAGGAAAAAACAATGAAAAAAATTACAAAAAGAATAATGGCATTAATGCTATCATTAGTAATGATGCTTGGATGTATTCCAAGTTTTATTAATGAAGTAAGTGCAGCTGACCCAGTGGAACACGTTATTACAATTAGAAATGCTTTTGATGGAGTATTAAAAAGCGATGTAGTTGTTGAATATGATGGAGCAACTATTGGTACAAGTAATTGGACTAATATTACTGATGATAATTGTTTACATGCTAATCAAACTTATTCATTTACTTTCATGACAAACGCATCAGTTGGCGATACATGTGAAGTAGTAATTGATTCTAGTTCAAATATTGAATTAACTAGCAATTTTGAATCTGGAAATGGAACAGATTCAAATACCTATAATATTCCAATGGCATCTATGATTAGAGGAAAAATTGAATTTACAGTATTAGGTCCAAAAACAACACCTATTATGACTGCAGAAACAGGTGGAAAAGATACAGGATTAACTCTTACAGGAACAAAAGCTGCAGTATATGGAGAAGACTATGAATATGCTACTTCTCCAGTAGAAGCAATTTGGATTAAAACTTCTGGTTGGAAATTAGAAGGTACAATAAATTCGGATTTTCTTACTGGTTCTGATCTTTTTATTTGTAATGGAGAACAGTCAACTGGTTATGATATAGATTTTACAATCGGAGATATTGATAATCCAAATGGATATTATTTAGAATTAGGCGCAGAAAGCACAAAAAACATAAATGTTACTTTTGATATAACAAAACCATTAAATTTATTTCAATTCTCTATATACTCAGTAAGTGGAACAACAAAAGCAACTATTAATCTTAATGAAAATTATCCAATAAATATAAGTGAGTTACATTGCCAAGGATTTTTTGATTCGATAAGCATTATAGGACCAGGTACAATTAACTCAAGCAAAATGATATATATAGAAGCAACGGGAAATAAATTCACTGTTAATAATGCAATTATTAATGCTAGAACAACAATAGATAATACTCCTTACTTTACCCCATTTGCTTGTGTTATAGATATGGATATCATTAATGATTCAAAATTTATTAGTATTAATGATATAGAATACGATTCATCTTTTGGTTTATTCTATATGGGGACAATAAATGTTGATGATAGCTCTGAATTTTTTGCTTCAGACAAGCAAGTTGCAATATACGCGCCAGAGTCACCAGCTATTGCAAACATAACACCATGGAGATGTAGTGGAAATGTTGTATCTTATGATAATAGAGCTTCTTTGACAGAAGCTTTGGAAGAAGTAAATATTAGTGATGAATACTTTGCTGTAGTCAAAGATAGTGATCCAGTAGCTTATGCAAAAACAATTTATAAAAAAGTTTGTGAACCAATAAGTGAAATTGAAATTTTAGATAATGGTACATTTGATTCTACTGAGTTTTATTTTAAAACTCCAGACGATGCTAATTATGAAATAGATAAGTATGATACTGATTATTGGTATACTGATTCGGATTGCACAGATGTTGCTTCTAATATAACTGAAGAAACAACTTATTATACACAATTAAAAGTTACACCGAAAACGGGATATAAATTTGGCAAACCATCAGCTGCTTCAGTTGAAAATGGTTATATTTCAAATGTATCATCTTACACAGATACAGAAATTATTTTAACTATTGCTAAGACAGCAAAATCTAATAAAGCATTAAATTTATTTCATCAAGAGATTAAAACAAAAATAGATTTTAAAAATGTTTATTCAGTATTTGAAGAAGTACCGGATTCTAGTATTTTAAATGTAATTAGTCCAGATGGTACTACAATTAATGGTATAACTATACCAGGAATTGCAGGTGGAGAAAAACACTTTGGTAAGTATGGGCTTCAACTTAGAATAAAACCTTCAGAATATTACTCTGACAGAGCAGAATTTTCGAATATTACTAAAATTATAATAAATGGAACTGAATATTCATTTACAAAAAAACCAGAAGATATACAAAATGAAGAAGATGAATATAATTATTTATTTGGACAAAA
The DNA here is from genome assembly GCA_024407775.1 of Clostridia bacterium. Lineage (GTDB taxonomy): Bacteria > Bacillota > Clostridia > Lachnospirales > JAKSVV01 > JAKSVV01. Next base: position 1,140 of record JAKSVV010000114.1, on the reverse strand, counting down.
CGTAATAGTAGTGGAAAATAAATCTACTGTAAAAGTCGAAGAAGATGGACAACAAAATACTGATAATCTAGTTCCTAGTATTAAAATATTTGAAATTTTTGATTTTAATAAAAATGATGGAGAAATTATTTTTAGCGGAATTACTCCAGGATGTTTAATTACTGATGTTACACCTGATGGAAATTTAATGAGCGATGTACTTGGGGGTATTGAGGTTTTAGAATATAGTGAAGGAGATTGGATTGGACCTACAACTCCAAACTTTGAAGAAGGAAAGCAATATAGAATAAAAAGTACATTAATAGATTCAGATTATGAATATAAAAAAATAAAAATTAACGGAACAACTTTCACGGCTGGTATAAAGAATAATGCATATCCAAATGAAAGCGGATATAATTATGTTTACTCTAGTTCGGATGGAAGTTTTAAAATGTTTGTTACATATGACTTCATTTCACAAACACCATCTAGCGGATCATCTAAAAAATATAAAGCTACAGACACTAAAGATACAACAGAAAAAATTACTGGAACAGGAAAGAAAGGTTCAACAAGAACAATCGTTCCTGAAGAAGGAAGAAAAGTAGCAAGTGTAGTTGTAACAGATAAAGATGGTAACAAGATTGATGTAACAATGAATGAAGACGGAACATATAGCTTTGAACAACCAGCAAGTAACGTTGACGTTCTTGTATCATACAAGAATAGAGAAATTACTCTAAATATTGGATCAACAGAAGCAAGTGTTGATGGAGAAAAATCAAACCTTGATGTTTGTCCAGTAATTAGAAACGATAGAACAATGCTTCCTATTAGATTCGTTGCAGAAAATCTTGGAGCAAAAGTAGAATGGTCTGAAAAGAATCCAAACTACGTTGTTATCACAAGAGGAGATACAAAGATTGAAATCACTCTTGGAAGTGGCATTATGAAAGTTAACGGAAAAGATGTTAAACTTGATTCAGTAGCATTTGCTGAAAATGATAGAACATACTTACCAGTAAGAGCAATTAGTGAAGCACTTAATGCTATAGTTGAATGGAACGAAAACGAACCAAGCGTTGTTAGAATCTATGAACAACAATAATAAGAAAATATAACACATGGGAGAGAAGAAATTCTCTCCTTTTTTATTAT
>JAKSVV010000113.1 GCA_024407775.1 Clostridia bacterium | reverse complement strand
TGACATAAGAAATTTATAAGCATAATTGTCGTCATTGACATTATTTTTATGTCGATTTTTAATATGCATTATAATGTACTTCTACACTATCATAATCATATGATTCGGCATCATAACTAAATGTATCTTCTTTTTCAAAACTTGAAGATATACTTGTTATTACAACTTCCCCAGGTTCACATTTTTTATTTTTATTCAAATCCTTATATAGCAAAAATGAAACTGATGCTACAACTGGTTTTTTATCAAATTTAAATTTATATTCACCAATAACTTCATCATTAGATACTAATTCATAAGTTGCATCAATGGAATCATTAAATGCAAAATCAGTAGCAAAATTTTCTAATCTTACTTCATCAACATCACTTGCTTTTGGAATATTACTATTAGCCCATAATAATTCATTATGTTTTGGCGATACATTATTTGCTGAATAATATTCTATTCGACTAACTTCGTTTCCATCTTTGTAAAATACAACATCATATGTTGTATCAATATCACAATCATTAGGATTAGATAATACTCCTGTAAAAGTATTAAATCCATTATGATTATATAATTGATACCATTCCAAAATAGGATCTTCTAAATTTAAGCTTTCTTCATATTCATCTAAATAACGATAATCATCATTATTATCATTATCACTATCACTAGTACATCCCGCAAATAAAAACAGTCCCGGACACAGACTCAAAGTTAATAACAATAGTTTTTTCACAGATCGTCCTCCACTTTTTTATTTTTATGATTATCCTTTTCTTAATATTTATATTATCAAATTATTTACATTATAAAAAAATTATATATTACTTATAAATATAGTCAATAATAATTTCTTATTACTTCCGTATTATTATGAATGAAACATGATAATGTCTTAAGTATTGGAAAATGAAAATATCTTAAAAATATGATATATTGATCAAGACTTTTTAAAATTAACATTATTATATATATTTCATCAAATCATTTCGTAGTCTCAAACTTGGCAGTCAATAGTCTCAACCCACCTAAAAAAGTGCCAAAAAGTAGTTATTAGTCTCAACCCCTAACAAATAATGTAAATATTATCCTATATTTACTTTTTCAAAGTAAAAAAATAGATTCTCAAAATCTTATCAATTTTAAGAATCCCTTGTATTCAAGGCTTATAAGCCATTATTTATTATTCACATTCTTTAGCAGAACCTCTGTCTCAACATGAGTTCTTTTTTCAAAACTACAATGTTTTCTTCACCGTTAAATATTTTTCATTTCTAGTTATTTCTTCAAAGCCATATTTTAAAAACATATTAGCTGAACTATTATCTATTGCTATTTCGTCATATAGTTCTGTAATATTATTTTCTTTTGCTTTATTACATAAAAGTTTTAATCCTTCAATTCCATAACCTTTTCCTCTGTACTTTGAATAAACTATAACATTAACCAAATATCTATCATCCGACAAGTGATATGCAACTTCTCCGACAAATTCATTTGTTTCATCATCTAATAAATAGCTATAAAATTTATTGTCATCATTAACAATCCATCTATCATACCAATCATTCCATTTTGTTTAATCAAACTCAATGGTACCACCATTTGAATGATTAAATGACATTGTTTCATTATCTTCCATCATTTGTTTTCTAAACCATAAATCTTCATAATTAGGTTTATATAATTCTAACATTTAATCTCCTATTTTTTTATAATTTGCAAACTGTTTCAACATGTGTTGAAGCTATAATAAGTATTTATCCGTACTTATATTCCTTGTACCCGATCTTGCATATTTAAATGTATGATCAACTATATAATATTTATCTATTAATGTTAAATATTTCTTTCCCTGTATATCATATCTTCTTACTTTATAAAAAGCATATGCATCACATAAATATTTTATATATCTGCCAATTGTCTTAAAAGTATAAAAACGCTATTTAAATAAAAAAGCTTATTCTATTACATACCATTTATACTTCTTTCCTCTGCCTTCTTTGGCAATATGTCCGTTAATTTCCAATTGTTCCATATGATATCTGGCTTTTCCATAACTAATTCCTAGTATTTCTGCAACTTTTCTTTGAGAAACAGTAGAATCATTTCTTATGAGTTTAAGGATTTCATCTTCAATATTAGTTTTTTGCGCAGTTTTTTGCGCAGTTTTTTGCGCAGTTTTTTGCGCAGTTTTTTGCGCAGTTTTAAATATTATGGTAATATCCTCTTTATGAATGATATATTCTGGCTTTTCGTTACCTGCTTCTTCGCACGCATCTGTCATTTTTTGAATACCTCGTCCCCAGCTTTCTATTAATCCAGCTCTAAAAAAAGTATTTGCTATTGAAGGATTATAAGGTTCTGAGTTATGTGGCATAAATAAATCTTCTACTGTCCAATTCTCCGGAAAAACACAATCATTCGATATTACAATTTTATCATCAAACACTTTTATTTGTATTGGAGTCATTTTTGCATAATTTTTATGAGCTATGGCATTTAGTATTGCTTCTCTTAAAGCTTCTCTTGGATAAGGGTATGTTTCAACTCTATTTATATTTTTATAAGATATAATACCTTTTAAATACTTAGTATATAACAAATCAATTACGTTACTTGCTTGTAATAATAAAGAACCATGAATTTCATCTTGGTACTCTATTTCTGATTCTGATGTAAAATACCCTATCTTGACATATGCACCTAAAAAATATTTGTCTGGATTATGATGAAATAATAAAACTGCTGCTCTTGTTAACTCGTTATTATTTGTATACAAGTTTAATTTATTTAATAATTGTTCGTTAGTCACTTTTAAATCTTGTTCATTCATTCTCTTGCTTTCTAAAGCATTTTCTCTAAATATATCAAACGCATCATTTCTAAAATCTTCAATTTTTACATTATCTATAGGTACTAAATCCCATGTCATTCCAGTTTTCTTTAATAAAAACTGAGTTAATGTATTACCAATCAATTGTTGTTTAGTACTTCCAGACCTATAATGATATTCTCCTTTATATGAAACAGGATAAGGATTTGCATTTATAACAATTTCTATATACTCTTTACTATCTTTCTTTAATAAGTTAACGTCTACAATTATCCCCATTGAATTCATTACTTTATTAGGAATATCCTCTAGTAACTTTTTACTATTATTTACTCCAACTACCGTTCCATCATCTTTTATTCCAATATATATTTTCCCACCCTGAGCATTACTAAAACCACATA
>JAKSVV010000112.1 GCA_024407775.1 Clostridia bacterium | reverse complement strand
TCTTTTATTTGTCTTTTAAACAATATCCTATACCTCTTACTGTTTCTAATTTTAAATTAGCTTCTTTAAAATTAATTTTCTTTCTTAAAAAGCAAACATGTGCTTCGATGTTATTAACATCAACATCTTTATCATAACCCCAAACTTTATCAAGTAACATTTCTCTTGTTACTGTTCTATTAAAGTTATTCATAAGCATTTCTATGATTTGCATTTCTTTAAATTTTAATTTAATTTCTTCGTTTTTAATTTTAACTAAACATTCATTTGGCATAAGAATTAAATCTCTAACTTTTATGTCTTGTGTATTTGTAAGTTCAGTATCTTTTCTTCTTGATAATGCTCTTATTCTTGCAAGTAGTTCTTCAGTACTAAATGGCTTTGGTAAGTAATCATCAGCTCCTAAATCTAAACCTTTGATTTTATCTTCTACACTACTTTTTGCTGTTAGCATAATTATAGGTGTATTAATTTCATTTTCTCTTAGTTCTTTTAACATTGAAAAACCATCTTTATATGGAAGCATAACATCAAGTACTATGACATCATATATGCCGCTTTCAGCGTGATCATATCCTGATAGTCCGTCACTTGCTGTATCAACTGCCCATCCTTCTTTTTTTAACATAAAGCTTAGAGCATCTGTTAATTTAACTTCATCATCTACTAGTAAAATTCTCATATGTTTACCTTAACCTTTTTATATAAAATATATTTTTCTTTTTTATAATTTAAAAATTTTCTTTTTAATTTTTTAATTTTTCTTTTTAATTTTTATTTATGAAGTAATCCATATTCATGATCTGTAACTGCTTCATAAACATCTAAGTAATACCAATCACTTTGTTTAACATCACTATATGTTTCTTGGAAATATAATTTTGCTTCTTGCATAATATCTTTGGTGATAGGTACACGTTTAATTTTATTTATCATTGTAACTAATTCTGCTCTAGTTACATTATTGTTTGCTCTAAATGTTTTATCAGTGTAACCATTTATGATTCCACCTTTAATTAAAATTTCACAAGGTCTTTGATACCACTTACCACTAATTTCTTTTGTGAAATTTCTTGTTGATTTATTTAGATCTTTTATTTCAAATGTATCAGCTAAAACTTTACATGTTTCAGCTCTTGTTATTTTATCATTTGGTCTAAACTTACCATTGTTACCTGTCATTAAATTATATTTAATTAAGTAACCACAGTATGGTGCAAACCATGAATCATCTTTTATATCACTATAATTTTGTGTCTTATCAATGTAAGTTTGTTTTTCACTTTCATCATAACCTGCTAGTAATGCTACAACTTTTGCAAACTCTGCTCTTGTTATTGCATTCTTTGGTCTAAATGTTCCATCGCTATATCCACTCATATATGCAAAGTGATTAATAGAGTTTTTAATCATACCTGTATTATTTAACATTAAAGTAGATAAAGTTGATAGTTCTAAGTTTGTTGTATCTTGTAATGATATTGTTGTTACTTTGATGCTTAAAACTTTTGCGTTATCTGCTACTTTAACTTCTTTACCATTTTCATCAACAAATACTGCTTTAGAATATTTTAATGGAATATTATAATCTATTAATTTTGATGTTGCATAGATATTTAATTTTTCAGTAACATTACTTGTTCCATCAACTTCTTTTATTAATAAATTATTTGAATTATATTTTTCAACGTGATATTCAGCGTCTGTTATTTTTAATTTTTTGATAGTAAATGTTTTACTCTTACCACCTGTGTATTCACCTATTCCTTGAACTGTAACTCCTGCTGCAGATCCTGCATTAACATTGTTATAATAACTTAATTTATAATCTGTATTTAATTTTAATGTTTTACTATTATAAGTAACTGTTACACTTGGTTTAACTTCTTTACCTGTATAATAAATATTTGCTGTATCATTAACTGTTATAGAAACTTTTGATGTGATATCTATTTTTTCTTTTTCTACAACTGGTACTTCTGGTGTTGTTGGTACAGTTGGCACAGTTGGGTTACTTGGATTTGTTGGTTCATCTTCATCAATTGGTTTTTCTGAACCTCCAGGGTTTGATGGGTTAGTTGGATTACTTGGATTACTTGGATTTTCTGGTTTAGCCTCTTCGCCATCATCATCACCATCATCACCTGTTTTACCAGGATTAACTGGTTCTTCTGGATCTTCATCTTTAGGTGGTTTATTTTCTGTATTTGGTTTTAAATTTTCATATCTAATTTCTGTTGTATCTTTACCACCGGCATCTTTAAGTACTAAAACTTTTTCTTTTGTTGAACCTTTTGTATACATATATCTATAATCTGTTGCGTATTCCCAAACATCAAGAGGTATTTCTAGTTTTGCATTTAACTTTGATGGTGGAATCATTAATTCAAATCTTCCTCCATTAAACATGTCATCAGCTTCTTTTGCTAGTGCCATATTCATTGGATATAAATATAAATAAGTACCTTTACATGCATCTCTAAACATACCATTAAAGTTTGTACATTTTGCAAATGTTGCTTTTGTTCCTAATTTTAAATTTAATTCTTCACATCCATCAAACATATATTGAGCATCTAATAAATTAGCTGTATTAAAATTCAATTCAAAACATTTATCAGGCACTCCATTTACTTTCATGCTGCTATATCCTAATACTTTACATCCTTGGAACATGAAACTCATATCTTTACAATAATTAAAAGGTACATCACTAATATCTGAAAAAGCTAAATATTCACATGAGCCAAACATATATTTAGCGTTAGCTATTTTAGAATTTTTTAGTCCTATCAAACATGTATCAGAAAGTAACTTACAATTATTAAACATATATGATGTATCAGTTACAGCTGTAAATAATGCATCAGAATTAAAATAGAAATATCTTAAGTTAGCACATCCATCACATAAGTGAGCTAGTGATGTACATTTTGGTGCAGAGAAATTTGTGAATGCAATTATCTCTGTGAAATAACATTGTTTAAACATATCAGAACAATCACCTGTTAATCTAATAGTTGCACTCTTTGAATCTCCTTCAAAAAATATTTGTTTTAGATTTCTAAAATTAACATTTATATTACTAAAATTAGTAGATGTCATATCACCAGTTCCATATATGTGTAAGTCTTTACCGTTATCTGATAAAGCGTAATATATTTTTCCTGCTACTAGGTGATCAGCATCTTTTATTTTTGTATAGCCATCATAATAAACATAAGCTCCGTTTATATAATCACCATGTGCTTCTATTACTTCATCAGTTGTTGCAGCATATGTATCTTTACTTTGATTATTAATAAGCATCAAACTAAATATTACTGCTACTGATAATACAATTCCTAATGTACTAATTAATTTTGTTTTCTTTTTCATAATCCAAATCCCTTTT
>JAKSVV010000111.1 GCA_024407775.1 Clostridia bacterium | reverse complement strand
AATACAAACAAATTTTATGAATAAAGAAAGGAAAAAACAATGAAAAAAATTACAAGAAAATTACTAGTTAAAATGATTTCGTTTATGTTTGTTTTAGCATGTGCTTTAGGTCTATCTACAACAGCATATGCTGGTGAACCAATTGATTATTATTTTGATGTTGTTGGAACACCTATTGTTGGAAACAAAATAAATGACATCAAAATAGTATTTGAAGAAGGAGGGGAAATCCTAAATATTGATTGGTATCAAGTAGATGAATTTGGAGCATATATAGCTGACGTTAACAAAAATGATGTATTTGAAGAAGGTAATTATTATGCTACAGATATTACATTCCGTGCTAACGGAAGAAGACTAAAAGATAATGGTAATCTTGTATTATATGATCAAGCTCGTTATGTTGAAATGAATTATGTAAATAAGTGCCCATTCCCTGGTGAAAATGGATGGACATATGACGAAGAAAGCGATACTTATAATGTTGTATTTAGCTTTACACCTGAAGCAAGAGATGTTTTAAATCTATATTTCTACTATCCAAATCAAAGTGGAACTTATGAACAAATATCTCGTAAAGATTTGTTTGTACCAGGAAAAGATTTATATTTAATGAGAGTTGGGACATCCTTAGATGATTTAGATAATTGTTATTATCTTAAACAAGATGGTCAAATAGATTCATCATGGATTATGGAATCAGATACTCTTTTTGAATTTTGCATTCAATATAAAGGGGCTGAACATTCATTTGTTTTTTTAGATGGTTGCCAATTAACATATGATAATGGTTGGTATAATACATTTAGTCAACCTAATAGTTATTATTACTATGATGATGAAACTATAGATGATTATGACGGAACATACATTACATTTACCGATGTAATAGAACCAGATTTCTATATGGACATAATAAATATTGAATATGGTAGAAGTATTGATTATGACTATGGATTTGATAATGGATTATATTTTGATATTGATGTAGACACAGACTGGGCAGATGGAGGTTATACAGTCTTTGCTTTAAGAGGAGATTATACAAATAATACTGAATATTTAGACTACATTATGCCTTATTATGAAAAAAGTTTTTTAGGAGGCGATCCTCATATACAAGGTCGAACTTTTGACGATGGCCATTGGGCTTATTATGAAGTAGCTGATTATTCAACACCATATGATACAAACTACAATGGTGTATATACATTAATAATTACAAGTAATGCATATGATAATCCGTTCCTAGCTTCTCATTATTCATTAGCTACGATTGAAGTTAATGATACTGAAGAATATAAATACAAATATCCTATTGTATTTTTAGAAGATATGTATGCATCAATGCTTCATTCTTCAAGCATGTTTGCAATGCCAGCCAATAATTCTACAGAAATATTAATGATTTTAACTCCAGAAGAAGAGACAGATGAATATACTTATATTAATAAGGTTGCTAATGGAGCAAAATATAACGATTGGTATTTTGATGATTACATGAAAGAATTACTTGCTGCTAAATTTGCTGGGGGTATAGGGGGTATACCTGTTAATCAAATTTATAAATTCTTATATCAATATGGCTTTTTAGAAGATGATGACTATGAGGATATAGAAGTTTATTATGATCAAGCAGTAAATAGTGGTAGTTTTAATTATGATGGACATAAAGTGTTCGTTATAAGTAAGGATGATGACGAAGTTATTGCTGCTTATGAAGATGATATGATATATTTATTAACAAATACAAACTATATTGAAAAATATGGACTAGATAAAGAAAAACTTCCAGTAGGAGAACCATTTATTCAAGGATATTCTAAAAATATCAAAAATGGATTAACTAATAATGTATATGTAACAATTGGTGAAGAAGATGTACTTTATGATTCATTAAGAGTAAAGGAATTAGAAAACTTTAATTCATTTAAAAATATGGATTTAATAAGCATTTTATATGGAGGAAACTATACATTAACTGGTATCAATAGAGAAGGAAATAGAATTGAACTAGATAAAAGTTATTATTCAGTAGCATTTAGAAATATTATTCAAAACATGGGAATGGAAGCTGTAATATATAATGAACTAGACCATCCAGAAAATAATATAACTATTGATAAAGTTACAAGAGGATTGGTTAATGCTGTTTTCTTAGTAACATTAGACGATGAAAAACATAACGGTGCAAATGATCAATTCACATTCTATATGGATATGAATTCATTAAATGGACAAGTAGCAGTAGCTGGTGTGCCAATTGGAACTGATTATGGAACTAACCCAATGGAACATATTGCTATGACAATGGAAGCAGGTTTGAATTCAATTCCAGAATTGTATTCATTTCTTATTGAAGCAGACCCTGATGCTTGTAAAAGTAGTTTGGTATGTATTGATGAAATGCCAAAAGCAATAAGTGGAGAATTAAATGAGGCAACATTTGACGATACTGATTTAACTTATACTGTGTTCTATTATTACCCAGGAAAAATAAAAGATGTAACTTATTTTAATTCACCTGGACAATTAAATACAAAAATTACTTTAACAAAAAATAGTTCAATGGATATTTTCCCTGGAGCAGATGAAGATGAGTATGACTTTATGGAACTTGAACCAGAAGAAATGGAAGAAATAATTAATTATTATAAAAAATTCGGAACAAATTGCTACAATGCAGTTTATGATGAAGAACATAATGGAACTACTGTTGTTGTTAGATATACAATGACTACAAAACCTGCACCAACATCTGGTGGTTCAAGTAAAAAATATAAAGCTACAGACACTAAAGATACAACAGAAAAAATTACTGGTTCAGGAAAGAAAGGTTCAACAAGAACAATCGTTCCTGAAGAAGGAAGAAAAGTTGCTAGCGTTAAGGTAGTAGATAAAAACGGAAATGAAATTCCTGTAACAATGAATGAAGACGGAACATATAGCTTTGAACAACCAGCAAGTAACGTTGACGTTCTTGTATCATACAAGAATAGAGAAATTACTCTAAATATTGGATCAACAGAAGCAAGTGTTGATGGAGAAAGAGAAAACCTTGATGTTTGTCCAGTAATTAGAAATGATAGAACAATGCTTCCAATAAGATTCGTTGCAGAAAACCTAGGAGCAAAAGTAGAATGGTCTGAAAAGAATCCAAACTACGTTGTTATTACAAGAGGAGATACAAAGATTGAAATCACTCTTGGAAGTGACATTATGAAAGTTAACGGAAAAGATGTTAAACTTGATTCAGTAGCATTTGCTGAAAATGATAGAACATACTTACCAGTAAGAGCAATTAGTGAAGCACTTAATGCTATAGTTGAATGGAACGAAAACGAACCAAGCGTTGTTAAAATTTATGAAAGACAATAATAAGAAAATATAACACAGGGGGAGAGAAGTAATTCTCTCCTTTTTTATTATGTATTTACATTTTATAGGAAAGTATTGACATTATTTTTTTTTTTTTTTATTATTTTGTTAGAAAATGGATTTATATTAAT
>JAKSVV010000110.1 GCA_024407775.1 Clostridia bacterium | reverse complement strand
CCAACATACCATCGTTTATCATTTCAAAAGTATTATCTTTTATAACAGGAATAAAATTAAAATCATTATTAACAAATACATATAAGTATAATAATATTTCAACTAATCCCCATGCAATTAATTCTTCATATATATTTTCTGGCATATACATTGTTACGAAGTAACTGCCTATTGCAAAAACTGATCCAATGAATGCAAAAGTTTTTCTACAATACATTTTGTCTTTTATGATATTTATGCTCATAAATATAAAACATAATAATACACAAAAGGCTGAATAAATATTTGATATGTGAAGTAATATTCCTTCAGTATAACCAAAAGGTATAACTTCATTAACATTGTTTAGTGTAAAAGCTAAATTATGAAATGGATTTGATATTATCACTCCCATGAAAAAGAATGCAATAAGTCCAATTGTTTTTTTAGCTCCTTTAGAATGAGAAAATGTGCTTGATGCTTCAAGCGATGTTAGTAGAATTAGCGATGCTATTACTGGTGTTAGTGATGCATTTATTGCTAACATATAATTATTAAAAACTATGTTTTCAATATATAATGCTCCTAAACAATAAAGTATAACTTTTGCTGACATAAGAAGTAATATTGTTAATACTCCTTGATAGCATTCTATGTTTTTGTTTCTTGCAGAATATGCAACTGAAACAAATATAAGAATTGCAATTATCAGCGTAGCTAACAAAGCAGCTGAATTCATAAAATATTCTCCTTTCAAAGTACAAAACTATTAATTAAATTATATCGAACGAAAAAATAGTGTCAACGAAAACGTATCAAAAAAAGTATTTATATTACTTCAAATTACATTGACTTAAATTTTATATAATTTATAATTTTAGTATTAGTAATTTTAAATTAATTAGACAACAAAATTTTTCTCGAAAGGAATTTTAAATTATGAATGATTTTAATGAAGAACAACAAAGATACGAAAGAGATACTGTATATGTTGATACAAGTAGTGAAATTATTAACAATGGAGAATTATCACATTCAACATATAATCTAATAATAGGATTAACATTGTTTTGGGGATTCTTTGTAAATATTATTTTATTAAAAACTTGCCCATTACTTCCACTTCAAATTGGTGAAATACCTTTTATTATTGGATACTTTATTCTTTGTATTAGTGGAATATTAATGACAAAACTTTCAAAGAAACCACTTATTAGTTTTATAGGTTATAACATGGTTGTTGTACCAATGGGATTAGCATTAAATATGTGTTTACTTTCATATAGCCCAGATGCAATATTTAGAGCGGTTACTATAACTGGTCTTGTTACACTTTGCATGATGGCACTTAGTTATGTATTCCCAAAAGTTTTTGCACACTTAGGAAAAGCACTTGGTATTATGTTATTAATAACAATTTTTGTTGAACTAGGATCAATGTTCTTTTTCCCACAAGCACATGCATTTCTTGATTATGTAGTAATTTTTATTTTCTGTGGATACATTGGTTATGATTGGTATGTTGCAAATCAACTTGAAAAAACTTTAGATAATGCAATTGATTCAGCATGTAATATTTATGTTGATATAATTAACTTATTAATTAGAATATTAGCGAGATCAAATGATGATTAATATAAAAAATGCCTAAATTTTTAGGCATTTTTTCTTTGAAATTATATAAGATTTTTTATTGAAATAATCTTGGAAATTTGATATAATATGTACTTATGAATATATAAGGAGATGATTATAATGAGTTATAAAGGAGACAGCGTTGATGTTGTTGTAATTGGAGCTGGTCACGCAGGATGTGAAGCAGCACTAGCAGCAGCCCGTATGGGAATGAAAACAATAATATTTGCAATATCTTTAGATAGTGTCGCTATGATGCCTTGTAACCCTAACATAGGTGGTACAGGAAAAGGCCATTTAGTTAGAGAAATTGATGCACTTGGCGGAGAAATGGGGAAGAACATTGATAAAACATTTATTCAATCAAGAATGTTAAACTCAAGTAAAGGACCTGCAGTTCATTCACTTCGTGCACAAGCTGACAAGAAGAGATATAGCATGGAAATGAAAAAAACATTAGAAAATGAACCTAACTTAAAATTAAAACAAGCAGAAATTCGTGAACTAATTGTTGAAGATGGAAAAGTTAAAGGTGTTATTACAACTAACGATATGCAATATGATGCTAAAGCAGTTGTTATTGCAACAGGTACATATTTAAAAGCATTTTGTATAACAGGTGATAAGATAACATATAGTGGTCCTAGCGGATTACATCCAGCAAATTATTTATCTGAATCATTAGAAAAGAACGGAATAAAATTAAGAAGATATAAAACAGGTACACCATCAAGAGTTGATGGATCAACAATTGATTATTCAAAAACTGAAATTCAACCTGGTGATGAAAAAATTTATCCATTCTCTTTTACTAATACTGAGGAAGATATAAAGAGAGATCAAATAAATTGTTACTTAACTTATACAAATGAAAAAACACATGAAATAATAAAAGCTAACTTAGATAGATCACCATTATTTAATGGAACTATTGTTGGAGTTGGACCAAGATATTGTCCATCAATTGAAACTAAAGTAATGAACTTTGCAGATAAAGATAGACATCAAATTTTCCTTGAACCAGAAGGAGAAAATACTAATGAAGTATATCTTGGTGGATTAAGTTCTTCACTTCCAGAAGATGTTCAAATTGCTATGATAAGAACAATGCCTGGACTTGAAAACGCAGAAGTTATGAGAATCGGTTATGCAATTGAATATGATTCAATTGATGCAAATGATTTAAAACCATCATTAGAAACAAAAGCAATTGAAGGATTATTTACAGCAGGACAATTTAATGGATCAAGTGGATATGAAGAAGCAGGAGCTCAAGGTATTATAGCAGGAATAAATGCTGCTCAAAAAATTAAAGGGCTTGAACCATTAATACTTGATAGATCAGAAGCATACATTGGAGTATTAGTTGATGATTTAGTTACTAAAGAATCACATGAACCTTATAGAATGATGACATCAAGATGTGAATATAGATTAGTATTAAGACAAGACAATGCTGATTTAAGATTATCAGAAAAAGGTTATGAACTTGGATTAATTAGTGAAGAAAGAATTCAAAAAGTTAGAGAAAAGAAAAAATTAATTGAAGAAGAAATTGAAAGATTAAATAATTCTTATGTTGGTACAAAAGAAAATGTACAAGAACTTTTAAGAAGATATAATTCAAGTGAACTAACAAGTGGTGTTACACTTTCAAGTTTAGTTAAAAGACCAGAATTAAATTATGATGTATTAAAAGAAATTGATGTTAATAGACCAGATCTTCCTAGTGAAATTTGTGAACAAGTAAATATTCAATTAAAATATGATGGATATATAAATAATGAAATGTCACAAATTAAACAATTTAAAAAATTAGAAAAGAAATTGTTGCCTGAAGATTTAGATTATACAACAGTTCAAAATTTAAGAATTGAAGCTCAAGAAAAATTAAATAAAATTAAACCAAGATCACTTGGACAAGCTTCAAGAATTTCTGGAGTATCACCAGCTGATATAACAGTATTATTAATATATTTAGAAAAAAATAAATAGAAAATATTTAATAAAAATGAATCTACATTTTTAAGAGGGAGCCAAAAAAGTTAATTTTTGGTTCCCTCATT
>JAKSVV010000011.1 GCA_024407775.1 Clostridia bacterium | reverse complement strand
TTATATATAATTTATTGATGTATATTGTTACATAAATATTTTATGTAAACTAATTTTATTGGTGTTACTTCTATTATTATTTGTAATTAATATTTTAATTTATATTTTTTTAAATAAAAAATGGAACCCTAAGGTTCCATTTATAATAATTAAATAAATGTTAATACAAACGCTGCTACTACTGTTAATATAGTTATTAAACTAAATATTTTTGAAAACTTTTCAGCTTTATTAGTAGTTTCACCAGCAATAATCCATGTATTATCTAATGTTGAATATTTTTCATTTACTTCATTAACGCATTCCTCTAGATATTTAATGCCATAATTAATAAAAGATTCTTTTGCAAAATTCTTTTCTTTGTTTACTTTATCATATGAAGGATAAACCTCACCAAAGTAGAAATCTACATCTT
This sequence comes from Clostridia bacterium, assembly GCA_024407775.1. Lineage (GTDB taxonomy): Bacteria > Bacillota > Clostridia > Lachnospirales > JAKSVV01 > JAKSVV01. Next base: position 22,953 of record JAKSVV010000011.1, on the reverse strand, counting down.
CAGAACAAATACCGCTGCCGATAATTTTAGGAACAATATCTGTACCATCTGATTCAAGTTTAATATAATGGTTTGAGTAATCTTTAAAATTATAATTCATCTTTTAAACCTTTCTTTTTAAAACGACTAATCTTGATATCCTGGAATATTGCTAAAACAATTGCTATGCTGGATACTATGGGTGGAAGGATTGATTCTGCCTTTACCATTTGCACTAATAATACTGCTATAGCACTAACTGTTATAACTTTAGCTTTTCTTTTCATTTCTTCAAAACTACAAGTGTATAAAGTATAAGCATCGCTTCTTTTTTTTACATAATGCTCAAAACCTTCTTTTGAAAGCGAATCAAGATCTACTAAATTATAATCAAACTTTGCATGATTAAAGATACTCTCAAAGTGATATCTAGATACATACTCTTCAAGTTCCATATCTTTAATCTGCATTAAGAATTCATGATCTTCATTTAGTTTATCATCAATTGCTTTTACCTTATAGTAGGTATACATTTTTAAATCTTCTTCAGCCATGAACCTGGCATCTTTTATTGAATTAGCAATTTCATTGATAATTTTAAAACGTACGATTGGAGTAACCCAGTAATACTTGTTAAAGTCGATATACTTACTTGCAAATGACTCTTTTACACTCTCGAGGTAATCTAAATCTTCTTGACAAGTAGGTATTCCTGCACATACTAAAAACTCATTAATTTTCATTTATAATCTCCTATATGAATAAGTAAGTTAATTAAGAACGCTTCTTATTACCTTTCCTATTATTTCACAAATTGTTTTTGGATCGTTATTAAATGCAAGTTTTCTTGCTGCTTTGTAATCAAGATCAGTATCAATGCTATTTTGACGCAAACCTGTCTTTTTAAAATCATTAAGATTTTTTCTGACATTCATAAATCTTTTTCTAGCATATTCTTCAACATTAATGTCTTCTGCTTTTTTAAGCTGATAAGACTTTAAGGTTTCGAATTCTTTAAGTATATCCTTACGGAACTGAGCTTCATTATTAAAAACTTCCCATTCACCAAAGTCAAAGTAATTAAGATCGTAGTAGATAAATTTTTCAACATCACATACAAAACCATATCTGTAATAATTATGCTTTTCATCATATGAGCAGGCTCTGTCATGTTCACAGTCAAATCTTATACGGCCATAAAGTCCTGTACTTGTAACGTCGTCATCTTTATAAGCACCTTTAGAACGAAGATACTCAAATAGTTCATCTTTGTAATCGCAGCATATCTCAAGATATCTTTTTATATCATCATTATAATCACCAATGTATTCACCATTGTCGATTAAATCCTGGATATATTCTTCATGCTCTCTATCAAGTTCATCGATATAAGCTTGTCTTTCTGCTTCCTTACGTTCCCATTCGAGATTATTTCTTAATTCATTCTCAAGTCTTGTAGTTTCTCTAAGACTAACTTCAGAACTTTTTGCTTTATAAGCATAATCATTATAAGCTTCATGAGCTTCTACAAGGTCTTTATAGCTGTAGCGTGAAATATCTACTCCTGCATCCTGATATAACTTTGCAATTTCAACTGGATCATTAGTTAATGTATCTGCATTTCCTTTCTTGTATAACTTTTCGTTTAACTTATCGTATTCGTCGATGTTAATTATCATGTTGTCTCTCCTTATATGTGCGGTTTATTAGTTACGAAGTTTATAAAAAATATTAAATTGTAATTGTCTGCGATACTGTACCAGTGGTTAAAATGCAGACACATAATGTAACTATTATAACATAATTTCCATATTTTTACAATAATTTATTAGCAATTTTCAATAATATTTTAGTTAAATAAATATATGAAATGATATATAAAAGATATAAAAAAGACATATAAAATACAAATAAAATTATATATAAAAAAGAAGGATACTTTCGTATCCTCCTATTATATTTTTTGTATTTGTATTTATTTTTATGTAATATTAACATTTTTATTTTTAGTTTTATTTTACTAATTGAAATTTTATCTTTCTTAATTCTTTTTCTACATTTATTAACTTTTCATATAGATCTATTACTTCTTCATCTGTCTTATCGTTTAATGTGATTTGATCAATCTTACTTGATAAGATTTCAGCTTGTTCTTGCAATACATCAATTTGTGATAATAATTGCAAGCGTAAGTATTTATTCTTAATATCTTTATATGAACTTGCTGATACTACTGTTGATGCATCTAGTTCATATGTATCACCTTGTTCTGGTATACATGTATCATATTGGAACTCACAATGAATTAATCTTTCAAATTCATCTTGGGCTTCTGGTTCTCCATGAACTATGAATATCTTATTTGGTTTATGCTTAATAGCTCCCATCCATTTCATTAGTCCTTCTTGGTCAGCATGTCCTGAGTATCCTTGAATTGATACTATCTTAGCTTTTACTCCTATGTATTCACCATATATTTTAACTTTTTCTGCTCCATCTACTAACTGTCTACCTAGTGTACCTTCAGCTTGATATCCAACGAATACTATGACTGATGATTCTTTCCAAAGGTTGTGTTTTAAGTGGTGTTTAATTCTACCTGCTTCACACATTCCGCTAGCTGATATAATTATCTTAGCACCTGGTTGTTCATTAAGAGCCATTGATTCTTCTGGGGTTTTAGTAAATATTAATTCTTCAAAGTCTAATGGATGTTTACCTGACTGAATATACTTTCTTGTTTCTTCATCAAAACAATCCATATTGTCTTTAAAGATTTCTGTAGCACTAATAGCTAGTGGTGAGTCTACATATACTGGTATGTTATCTAAGAATTTTACTTCATCAGGGTGTGATTCTCTATATCTATTTAAGTCATATATAAGTTCTTGTGTTCTACCTACAGCAAATGATGGAATAACTACATTACCACCATTTTCTAGTACTGGTCTTATTGCTTCAAGGAACTTAATAATTCTTTCTTCATTGTTTTCTTTATGAAGTCTTCCTCCATATGTTGATTCAACAACTAAGTAGTCCATATCTTCGATGGTATCATATCCTTTAAGAAGTGGTAAGTTAACGTTACCTAAGTCTCCTGAGAATACTAGTTTAGTTTCTTTATCATTTTCTGTTACCCACATTTCAATGATAGCAGATCCTAGTAAGTGACCTGCATCACTAAACTTAACTCTTATGTTATCATCAACTTGTATTTCATCATAGTAAGATACTGATTCAAAACATACTAGTGAGTCACTAGCTTCTTGATGAGTATAAAGAGGTTCTATTTTTCTAGCACCTTCTCTTTTTAGTTTTCTATTCTTCCATTCAGCTTCAATTTCTTGAATGAAACCAGAGTCTGGTAGCATTACTTCACATAAATCTTTGGTAGCTTTAGTACAAATTACTTTACCTCTAAAACCTTCCTTATAGATTTTTGGAATACGACCAGAGTGATCGATATGCGCGTGTGTTAGAAAGATGTAATCAATGTCTGCTGGATCAAAAGGAAACTCTTCAAAGTTAAGTTCGTTTTCTTTTGCATGACCTTGGAACATACCACATTCTATAAGAATGTTTTTACCGTTCTCTTCAAGCCAGTAGCATGAACCTGTTACAGTACGCGCTGCACCTAAAAATGTTAATTTCATTACTTTGTTCTCCATCCTTGTATTAATATTTATTTACTTGTTACCTTAAATAATTATCTTAATACATGATATAAAATTTCTATTTAAAGTTTACCATGATAAAAAATAAAATCAATACTAAATTTGCATAATTAATTTTAGGCAATGATAATTAAAAATAAAAATTAAAAAAGAAAACAAAAAAGAAGTAAGATTGCTCTTACTTCTCCTTCGTTAATTTAATTGTTTTAATTAATTGCTGTTAAAAAGAAATTTCCTTCTTAGTAATGTCATCGATATCTGGATAGATATTTCCTTCCTTATCGATATACACTTCCTTAGCTACGTATGCGCTATTCTTTGGTTCTTTAATTACTACTCTTGCTAGTGTCATACCAAAGCAGCCATAAGACTTATAATTGAAGTGAGATTTAATTTCATAAATTTCAATTTCATCTTCTTTTATCATACGACCGTTTTCATCCATGAGATGATATACGTCATCATTCTCCTGCATAACAAAAGTTCTGTTCTCAACAATTGGATAAGCTCTTCTATACTTTCTTCCGTTAAGGATTGATCCATCTGGTCTTAAGAAAACATAGTATGTTCCGTTTTCCTCATGCATCTCTGTAAGATATAAGTTATTATGCTTGCAATAAACTATCTTAGTGATGTTCTTATCTTCATACATGAGTTTGCCACTTGTTGATGCGTAGCTATATACAATCTTATTATCATTATCAAGTCTTCCAAGAAGAACTGGCAGATAAGTATTATCGTATCCACTACAACTTGTAATGCAGCAGCCTTCAGTGTGCTCATAACAATCATTTTCTTTATCGTAACGTAAGAAACCAAACTTATCTTCATATCTAATTCCAAAATAGATAACCTGCTTAGGTTTATCATCATAGAATTTCTTATATGAAATAATGTTAGAACAAATTAAATCACCCTTCGATGAATAGATCTTCCACCTGTTATTTGATGTCTTAATGAAGATTAAGTGCATTGGATAACTAATATCATAAGTATCTATGCCATAACTCTTTTCAATGAAAAGCAGCTTACCATCTTTAATGTTAATAGCTCTTATGGTGTAAGAATCATAGTGATATAAAAGAATTACATCATCGATGATATTAAGAAATCTGTAATGATCAAATGACATAACAAAGTTACCTTCGCTATCTACTACTGCCCTGATTTTCGAATCATCTTTCTTAGTTAATGTGTAATAACCATCGACTGGATAAAATCCATCTTCAAAGTGGATACAAAAGGGTTCAATTTTAACATTGTGCTTAAGGTTAAGCGTTATTCTTTTTAACAAACTAATGTGATTACTCATCTGGTTTTTCCTCCATAATACAAACCACAAACTACTTGATAATGGCTATTTTATCATAGATGGTAAAATATGTCAATAACTTATTTAGGGCTTATTTATGCTGTTTTCATAGCATTCATACGCTAATTTTAGTTATTTTTTATACAATAAAAAATATCATAAACTATTAGCATAGTTTATGATATTTAATATTTCTATTTTTATTTTACTTCTTCATCTAACCACTTTAAGTAATCTTTATTTATACTAGATATTTCATATATTGCAAATTCAAAAGTTTCATAAGAATGAATGCTTTTTATAACTTCATATATTTCTTCTTTTTTTACTGCTTTTGTTTTCATTTGCATTATATATTCTTTATCATCTTCTCTTTCATTATTCCAGTTCCAACTACTTTCACTTTCAATAATATGAGTACTTGCAACTAATTTTTTTGAAAGAAGTTCATCTCTTACTTTATGTGCTTCATCAATGTTATTAAAAGCTGTTTCAATCATAATATAATCACTCATAAGTTAACCTCTTATTTAATTATTATTTTATAAAAAATAACTACAAATATAAAAATATATTTGTAGTTATTATATTTAATTTCATTATGAATTTAATTCTTTAATAAATTAAATTATTCAGCTTTATCTTCAGCTTTAACTTCTTCTTTAGCTTCAGCTTTTTTAGCTGCACCTTTAGTTGCTTGACAACAGAATACTAAAATAATGATTCCGAATACAAACATTGTGATTCCGCCAAGAACTTGAAGAATACCAAAGATGATTGTTAAGAATCCGATTTTAACAAATACTTCGATTAAAGCAATTGCTTGTAATCCGATACCAATCCACATTGATTTAGCAATGTTAGCATTGTGTCCAGCATCTCTTACTCTCTTAGCTGATAGAGCCATCATAACATAGTATACAACTGCTGTAAGTGCTATTGATAATACACTTCCTAAGAATGGTACTGTGCGTAAGATACCAAATACAATTGATAATACTACGTCAGCAATGAAGATTGCAAGAACTGTTAACCAGAAATCTTTTCTTCCGATTGTTCCATCATATTTGTTACAATCTTTGATAGCGTTTTTGAATAAATTTACTAAGTTGTTCATAACTAGTCTCCTTTCATTATTATTAATAACTATATGTTATATATAATTTATTAAAATGCAAGATTATATATTAAATTTTTTTATATATTTGATATTTTTTATTTATTTATAATTATTTATACAAGAAAAAACCCTAAGAAAAATCTTAGGGTTTTAGAATAACTTTATGAATTTGTTTTAATGAATTTTTTGTTTTTTACTTTTTACTAACTACTAACTAATAATTACTAACTAATAATAGCATCATCGATATCTGGATAGATATTAAACTCCTTATCGATGTATACTTCCTTACCGTTCTCTTCTAAGATAACTCGTGCTAGTGTAATATTAAAGCCGCCATAAGTCATCTTTTCAAAGTGCTTAATTACTCTATGAATAGCCTGCTGCTCTTTGATCTTTCTTCCTAATTTATTCATAAGAATATATCCGGAATTAACACCTTTTTTAACGAATGTTCTATTAGCCTTAATAGGATAAGCAAAGTGATATGCTTCGTTATTAATAACGCCGCCTATTTCATCTAAGAAAACATATTCTGCGGAGTATGAGAACTTTGCATCATTCTTATCATACTTTCTAACCTTACAAAGATATGTATCTTTACACTCACTCTTTACAACATTAATTATGTCGTAATCTGTGATGATTTCTCCATACTTTGTTACAAAGTTATAGAACATCTTTCCAGCTTTATCATTATGACCAATTAGATATGGTGCATACTTATCATTAAGATTAACTATTGCGTCACAATATTTAATCTTATCACCTGGAACTAATATACCAAAGCCATCTTCAAAACGAAGTGCTAAGGAATATGATACTGATCCAAAGTATGAGTCTTCACCTTTTGTTAGATACTGTTTAAAGTCGATGACCTTATCACATATAAGTGATCCATCAGTCATATCATAGACATTATATCTATTTCCCATAGGGATAAAGATATACTTCTTAAACTTAACATGACCAGTCATGGTTTGAATGTCTAGTGTGTTAGGCTTTTCGTTACTATCAAGGGCCCTAACACGAAGCAGCGGATTTACATAACAGTTTTCCTTAGATACATCTATCAAGAAATGGATACCTTTATTCTTATCATAGAAATATAGATTACTAAAATAGATATCTATAAGTCTAGTGTTAGAGAAAGGTATTACATCATTACCTAAGTGATCAAAAACTGCACGTTCCTGCGAGTTTCTTTTAGTACCAATATAAAAGTTAAAATCCTCGAAATCTTGTCTTATCCATCTTAAAGAAAGTAAAGACTTAGATCTTGCAGCGCTTGTAATCTTGCAGCGGTAATGTATCATTAGTTTTAGTTTAGTAAGTAAATTCATCTTAGTGTGATTTTTCATATATTATCCTCCGTTATAAATCACAAAAACAAGGGTTATAGCGGCATTTTATCACATATGGTAATTTATGTCAATGATATATTTGATTATTTATAGCAGGATCTTATGAGATATATTTATGCATGAAAAAAGGAGTAAGCAAAGCTTACTCCTTTCTCCTTTTTAGGTTAAAATTTTTATAAGTTAGTTTCTCTTATTGTCTCTAATTTTCTTTCCTAAGTATAATGCTATTAGGATTAATAAGATAATTAGAATTATTCCAATAAAGATGAATGATACATAGTTTGGTGCTTCGTCAGCTGACTTAGTACCATTATTATCTTCGCTATCTGTGATCTTATCACTGTTATCTGAAGTAATCTTTGTATCATCATTTATTTCTTCGCTTGAGCCGCCTTTTTCTGTAGTAATTTCAGTATTGCTACTATCATTACTATCAGTTACTGCTCCAGTTGCTGCTGTTTCATCATTTGTATTTGATGATTCACCATTATCATTAGAATCATTTACAACATCTGTTGTATTTGCTTTCTTAGATGATGGGTTTGATCCTGGATTCTTACCTGGCTTAACTGGTGCTGGATCATTTCCTGGTTTGTTACCACCGTTGTTGCCATTGTTACCGCCATTGTTTCCGCCGTTATTACCGCCATTGTTACCACCATCATCTGGATCGTTACCTGGTTTATTTCCTGGATCGTTTCCTGGGTCTTTCTTGTTCTGTTTCCATGAAGCCTTAACTGTTACATCTTCTGTAAGTGTAATTTCAGTTACTGTCTCATTGTTAACAGTCCATCCCTGGAATGTGTATCCGTCCTTTTTGAATGTACACTTTGGTAATGTTACTTTTGTACCTACTTCTACTTTGATAGGTTCCATTGTTCCCTTACCAGTGTTAGCATCAAATGTAATTGTAGCAAATTCCTTTGCTTCATACTTAGCACAAACTACTACGCTAGATGCTGGCATTACGAATGTCATATCCTTTGTAATATCCTTAACTAATTCATCAGTCTTAGCATCTCTTACTTCAACGCTAATGATGTTATAGAGAGTTAAGTCAGCATTGTTTACTACTGTTATTTCTTCACCTTCAAGTGCTGCTTTTACTTCTGCCTTATTAACCTTGAATGTTAAATCAGGAAGATCTTCACTTGATATAATCTTAGATGAAACTGTATAGTATTCGAAACTTAACATGATGTTAACTGTTTCATTAACTGGTGCTGTAAATACATAATAAGACTTTTTGTCCTTACCCTGAGATAACTTAGCATCTACTCCATTAACTTTTACGTTAGTAAGTTCTGCTTTGTAATCTTCTACTAAGATACCGTACTTAACGTTACCCTTAACCTTAGATACTTCTTCGAGTGTTGGGAATGTTACTACTGTTGCCTTAAAGTTGATACCTAAATTAGAACTAATATTGTATTTCTGTTCATCAATCTTTGTAAACTCAACTTTGATAACTACATCATGGCTTGGCATTGTATACTGCTTTGTAGCATTATTTTCAATTTCTTCACCATCCATTGTAATCTTAGAGATTACATAGTTAGCATCATCGAAGTCTCTTAAGTTGATTTTAAATGTGTCACCAGCTTTAAGCTTTGTAAGATATCTACCTGTACTGTTGTTAATGTTTGCTTTAAGCTTTGCTTCTTCAATGTTAGATTCACAAGTAATGTTATACTCTTTTTCTTTCCAGTTAGCTCTGAATGATTCATCACCTTCAATAGTAACTTTATCACCTACTTTGAATTCTTTATTATCACTGATTCTTGTCCAGCTTAAAAATTCATGTTCAGGATAGTCACTTGTTGGTGCTGAGAAAGTAAATGTTTCACCTTCTTTTAACATCATAACTGTATTACCTGGAATTTCACCGTTACTGTTAGAATCGAAACGATATGTTACATTGATGTTTCTTAATGTAATGTAAATTTCTGCATCTTCATTTGGCATAGTGAAGTTACAACTATAATCATTCTTATTATAAGTTAATGCGTCACCATTTAAAGTAATGCTCTTTACATCATACTTTCTATTAAGTAAATCGTATAACTGGATACAATAAGTATTACCTGGTACTAGAGATGAGTAATCTGTAATTTCGTTACCCTTATCATCCATTAATATTAGCTTATCGAAGTTAACATCATAATTAGCATCAAATGATACCTTGTATGTATTAAGCTTCCATGTTGCTGTTAACTTATGATCAGCTGTTCCTACATTAAATGAGTTACCGCTAATCTTGTTACCATCAACAAGCCAGCCATCAAATACATAACCATCTTTTGTGAAAGTACATTCTGGAAGATTGTAATTTGTATTAACGTTAACAAATATACTATCCATTGTTCCACTAGCGCCATTAGCGTCGAATGTTATTTCATTTTGTACTTTTTCAAATACTGGATAAACACATCTGCTTCCGAAACCAGAATCCTGCTCCAATACATCGCCTGGTTTATTATTTTCGAATGCATTCCAATATAAGAATTTGTAACCTGGTTTTAAAAGATTTTCAGGGAATTCTGGAATAGTAAAATATTCATGATGATATACTCTAAGTGATTCTATTGGATCATCTACCCAGATATCAATGTTTTCTTCAATATCACTATAGAAATAAAAAGTATAAGCATATGGAATATCATCTATTCTTCCTTCGAATGTTGAATTATTTGCTTTAAATGAATTTACACAAACTGTATAAAGTTTTATGTCATCATCACCAATAAACTCTACATCCTGATTATCACATGAAATAGAATAAGCATATTTACCGCTTGTTGTTACAAATAACTTAACATAGATTTTATCACCAATATGAGCTTCTGTTATTTCATTCTTTAATGTTTCGTCATATGCTTTCATATAACCATAAGAACTATCATAATCAAATGAAATAGTATATGTCTTAGGTGATGTGCTTGTAATCTTAATTACAATCTGCATGTTGTTTTTCATACAAATTGACTTATAACCGTTAGGGTTATAAGTTAAAGTTTTCTTAGTATTATCATCAAGATTAATAACATAGAATTCTTCAATATCATAACCATCTGGTATTGTGATATAATATTGTAATTCGGCGTCTCTAACAACTTTATCTCCACTTGAAACATTCTTAAAGAAAGCAGTATCTGAGATTTCAAATTTAGCATCATCATTATCACAAATTAATTCATATGTTAATGTTACAACATCAAACTCGATGTAGATTGTTAAATCTTCATTTCCTGTCTGGAACTGATAATTTCCACCATATGGTGTAGTTTCAATGCCATTAACTTTTACGCTCTTAATTATGTTATTATCATATTCTGAAACTTTAACAACGTAAGTAGTGTATGTTGATAATTTACCGTCTGTAACTAATGTGTTGCAACCACCAGCCATATATGGATGGAAAGTATAAACTTCTGCAGTATATTTGCTAGCATCAAGGTTTGAATCGAATTTGAAACTTAAATTCTCTTTAAGCACTTCATATTCAACTTTGATATCAATGTCTTTATCAGGCATTGTAAACCAATGCTGTGGCATTTGTGCTGAGATGTCTTCAACTTTTACATTATCAATCCATAATGCAACAAATCTATATTTGTTTTTATATTCTGGATTGCTGTATACATTATCATCAACATTGATCTCATACTTTGTGCCTGTTACTAAGTTATTAGTATCAACCTGCACGCCCTGATTCATTTCTTCATATATTGCTATAAGATTTTCTTTTTCACCAATATCATTTACATAAGTAATGTTAGCTTTATGACTTGGCTTTGGTGCTTCTTTCCAAACTGGCTGTAATCTTATGTTCTTTGTGATAGTTACTATATTACCTGCGTGATATTCTTTGTTACTATTTAAAATATCTATCCAGTGATCAAATACATAACCATCTTTTTCAAACTTACATTCAGGAATAGCGACTTCATAACCATAATCATAATAAGCTCTTTCATTTCTTTCTGAATCTGGATTACAATCATTGCAAACGAAATTTATTTCATTTTTGATAACAAATACATAATGAATAACTATGTTATCACTAGATGATTTTGGACATGTAAATACAAAGTATTTTCCAGCGAGTTTATGTTCATTTGAATTGTTTACAGTGATGTCATTTTCTAACATCCAGCCTGAGCTAAACTCAATTGCATATTCGTCACCTTCAATAAGCTTACCATCAGTTACTTTTTCTACATCACCTGATGATGTTATCTTATATACATTTTTAAGATTGTTATAGTCATAACCATATTCGTCATAGTTTGATTCAAAACTAAATGTATAGGTTTTCATCTTTTCGAATTCGAAGAAGACATTTAAATCTTCATCTTTTATCTCAGCTTCAAACTGATATACATCGCCTTTATCTTCACCATTAACTTTAACATTCTTTAAGATGTAATAAACTCTATCATAATTGCATACAATATTGTACTTACCATTTTCAAGATTTGAATAATCTGAAATTAGATGGTAACTTGGAACATCGCTTGTTACATAGAATGATTCAATGGCTTCTTTGAAGTTTGAATCATAAGTGATCTCATGAGCTGCATTAGACTTAAATGTTAATTTGATTTCTACATTATGATCAGGCATTATATAAACTTTGCTTGAATCAGTAAAATCAATATCATTTCCATCTAATGTTACTTTTTTAAGAGTATATTTATCTTTATCATAATTTGATAAGTCTAAATTATAAGGTGTATCTTCGGCTATAAGACCTTCATATAATTCTCCACCTGTTGGTTTTGTGATAATTGGCTTTACATTAGCATCACTAACATTTGAAGTGAATTCAATTTTATGAGTAATAATGTTTGGATTATCAACTTTGAGAACAAATTTGACTGTTCCATTATCACTATACTCATTTTTAGCTGCTGCATAATCAATGCTATATCTGCATATAGAGCCATCATTATAAATTGGTGTTAAGATAAATGATTTATCACCATTTACTATTCTTAATTCCTGAATATCATAATGATTTGATCTTACAGTGAGATATTTAGCATTATTTTCGAATTCGCTCATTCTATTTGCATCATTTTCAGCATCATCCTTTGACTTAAAGAAATTGTATTCAACTTCTTTATCAGAGTTTGATATGAATACTGCATTAAGAGGCTCATTCTTTTCGCATTCTATAACTACGTTGCAATCTTTATCTTTAATCTCTACATCGAACTGATCTGCTATTTCATAATCTTTGCCATCAACTGTAATTTTATTTACAGTATAATCATCATGATTATAATTTAAGCGTATAGTATATGTACCGTTTTCGAGTTTTGTTAAATCTGTAAGATTAACGTTGTTATTAGCTACTTTAATTGTTACATCACCAGCATCAAAGTTATGCTTAATATTTAATGCATATTTCTGATTTGATGAAGTATCAAATTCAATTACTGCCTTAACATCACTATCTCCAACTGTAAATGGATAACCTTTTAGTCTAGTATTTCCTACACTATTTACTACATCTCCATTTATTGTTACTTTCTTTACTTCATTATTTTTTGGAGTTATAACTAATGAGTATGTAGTGCCTGGATTAAGATTATTTGCATCAACTGTAGTTGCTGAAGGTATATTTTTCAATGTTACTGTATGAATTTCATAAGAGTAATCTTTTGAATCAATATTTGCTTCAACACTTATCTTCTTAGCATTTGGATCTGGTTCATCAGAATAAATAAATTCAAATACTGTATTTCCACTTGGAATAGTATACGCTATTGGGAAAGTATTTCCTTTTGATTCACCATTAATCTTAACATCTACAAGTTTATATTTCGCATTATTACCGCCAAGAATGCTTAAAGTTCCAATATAAATTGTTCTACCTTCAATATAATCAGTTTCTTGCATTACATCTAATGGATTACATTGTTTGGCTTTATAAAACATTGGCAATACATTAATGTCTTTATTTACATTAAGTTCATCTGGAACAAATTTTGTCTCATATGATGCTGGCTTTTCTGTAGTCCATACTGCTTTTAAAGTCTGATCATCTTGATCTAATTTTCGTAATGTAAAAGTATCACTTATTGTTCCAGGATAGTAAATAGCATTACCGATTTCCCAATGATCAAAATAATGACCATCGTATTCAAAACCACAATCTTCTTCTGTTGGAATTGTTATAGAAAACTGATATGGCTTAATATACTGAGTGTATTTTTTACCTGATCCATTATTTGAATCATATGTAAATACCTTATACTTACTATATTCTGCTTTAATCTTTACTGAAGTTAAATCAGAATCATTAGGAACATTAAATGCTGCTCCATTATTGTATTTTGTATTATCTACATACAATCCATCCTCGTAATAAGACTTCTGTAGTAATTTACCATAGAATACGTAGTATGTTTTACCTTTTTCAAGGCTTTCTACTTTATCATTGCCTTCACATGTTGATGAAAAATAAGGACTCTCAGATAAATATACATCATAATCGTATGTTACTTTTACAATGTTAGATGGCTGTGGATCATTTGTTTCTTCCCATACTGCTGAAAATGTGCGATTTTTGCCACCTGTTAAAAGTGGGCAAATTGACATTCCATCTCCAACAATCTGTGGCTGATATATTTGTCCTTTATCGCCTCTCCATCCAACAAATTTATGACCTGGATATTCAAAAGGACATTCAGGAAATACTACATATGGATCGTTGTGATTATAGTAATATTGTTTACATTCACCTGTTCCGTTTAATGCAAGAAAGTCAAATCTTATTTGATCTCTATATTCTACTGTGATTTCAACTTTTTCAGTAGTATTATTTACAAAAAAAGTATAAACACCAGAAACGGATTCACCATTAAAGAGTACACGGCAATCTTCTACGTGATCAAAAAGCTGAATATTTTCTGTATGTAAATCATACGCATTATTTCGAATAAGCTTACTTGGGTCAACAATTTCCTCTGCTCCTGATTCAGTTATATAAGGACTTGTTGATTTTTCGCTATCGTATGTAATTGTTCCTTCTAAATATGTAGGACCACCACCATAAGGAGCACTTTTAGTAAGCATCATCTTAGAACTTTTAAGTGGAACTTCAATTGGAGTTTCATCTATTGGTTCTGGTGTAAGCTCTGGTGCTTCTTTAGTATCTACATCAGATAATGTTTCAGTTACTTCAGGAATTTCTTCCTTTACTTCATCTACTTTAGCTGCTTCGTTATTAGCATCAGCATTTGCTGCTTCTTCTAAAACTTCCTCGGCTAAAGCATCAGTTTCTTCTTCAGGTGCTATTTCACTAGTAACTACTGCTTCTTCACTTATGTCCTCTAGAGTTTCCTCTATGCTTTCGGTTTCAATATTACTATTGATATCTTCAGCAAATACGTTCATAGGCAATGAAGTAAATGTTGTTACTAATGTAAGTGCTACTACTAAAATTCTTTTAGTAATATTATTCTTCATTAAGCTATCCTCCTATAGGTGCCTAAAAAAACTTGTTAATACGTTACACTTTAAATATTTGTTTACCTCCTTATAAAAATTATTAACCTAATTAGTACTCTTATTGCTTTATAAATAAAGCGTTTTAAAGTGTTTAAGAGTAAAAAACACATTGACAAGATTATATCATGAATTGGAAAATTTTACAAGTAATTATTGGAAAAATTTAACTTATTTTTAAATAAAAATTAGTTTACATAAATATTTATTTTTTAATGTATTAATTTGGTTATACATAGGTAGTAATTACTTATTTTTTAACTAAATTTTTGAACTAAAAAAGCAGACCGTAAGGTCTGCTCTTTTATTTGAGATATTTAATTGTTTTAATACTTATTTGTTACGTTACTTAACGAACAAACATTCTATTATCTGCTTCACCAGTAAGTAAAATATCTGCTATATCATCACATGAGTTTGAAGCATTGATTACAGCTGCATCACCAAGGAATAAAGCATATCCATCATACTCAACTGGGCATGTGAATTTATAATTCTTTGTATGAGTTGTGTAGTTTTCATCATATGCATCTTCAAATGCATAGTTGATAGCAATTTCTTCATCATTGAAGATTAAGCTTGTCTGATCTCTCTTGATAGTCTTTCCTGAGTAGATATCGCAAAAGAATGTGTCTGATGAGTAGTAATTAAACTCTAAAGACCAGTCTCTGATATCAAAAACTGCTGTATAGATAACTGTCTTTGTACCGTCACCATTGTCTGTTTCATTCTTTGTTACTGTTGTTGGGCAGTTAAAACGCTGAGCATCAGCATCAAGTACTACGTCACCATCTTTGTTGTACTCGATGAATGAGTAATCGTGCTGGAATACATCTGCGATTTCTACAACTTCAATGTTGTTTTCTTCAGCGAATGTCTTAACTTCCTCGACTACTGGTTCTTCAACCTCTACAACTACTTCTGGTTCTTCTACTGTAACTTCTACTTCAGGTTCTTCAACCTCAACTTCAACTGCTGGTGCTTCAACCTCTACGGCTGGTGCTGGATCTGTTACTGCTTCTGCTTTCTGATTTGCGTTTCCGCATGCTACAAGTGATAATGTTGCTGCTACTGTTATAAGTGTTACAAATAATTTCTTCATATATTCTACCTCTTTATAGGGTGGTTTTTAATAACCACAAAAAATAATAAGTTTCGCTTACTAGTATAACATAATTACCATTTTTTGTAAATACTTTATTGGATATTTTTTTTAATTTATTTATGCATTAAAAAATAGACTAAGATACATATATCTATATATATCTTAGTCTATGATTTTTTGCTTTAATTAAATAATTTCAATAATTACTTTCTTATTTTCTTTAGCAGCAATTCCTTTAACTACTGTTCTAATTGCTTGAGCTGTTTTTCCGCCTTTTCCGATAACTTTTCCTTTATCTTCATCAGCAACTTTTACTTCTAGTACTAATGACTTTTGTCCTTGTACTTCTTTTATGCTTACAGCGTCTTTGTTATCTACTAAAGAGCAAACCATAAAGTGTAATAATTCTTTCACTTATATAACCCTCCAATTTCTTATAGGCTTATTATAATATTATACTATATAAATATTTTTAAATTTCAATATAAATTTTATAATATAAGTATATATATTATTTAATAAAACTTATTTAATAGCTCCAGCTTTTTTTAATAATGCTCTTACTGTATCAGTTGGTTGAGCTCCATTAGCCATCCATTTTTGTACTTTTTCAGCATCTACTTTGATTTCAGCAGGATCTACATTTGGATTATATGTTCCAATTTGATCAATTGCTTTAGAGTCTCTAGCTGTTCTTTGATCTGCTACTACGATTCTGTACATAGGTTTTTTGTGTGCACCCATTCTTGTTAATCTGATTCTTACCATTATTATTTTCTCCTTTCAAATATGCTTTATTTTTTATTTATTCTTTTTCTATAATATAGATAATTAATATTATTTAATATTTATTACTTAATATTTAATACTATTAATTTCTTATTATAATCATGGTAAAATATAATTTATATATGTTATGATAAACTATTTAGTTATTAGTTATTTATGTTTTAACTAACTTAGAAAGGGAATTTCATTCCGCCGATATTTGGCATACCTTTCATACTTCCTAGTTTATTCATCATACCTTTGTTATTTAATAATTGTTTCATCATCTTTCTTGATTCTTCAAATCTTTTTATAAATGCATTTACTTCACTTATATCTAGACCGCAACCAGATGCTATTCTTCTTTTTCTTTGAATAGTTAATATATCTGGATTATCTCTTTCTTCTTTTGTCATTGAATAGATGATAGCTTCAATGTGTTTTGTTTCTTTTTCACTTATATTTATGTTATCTAATTCTTTAATTGCTCCCATACCTGGAATCATTTTTATTAGATCTTTTATTGGACCCATTTTTTTAATTTGATTCATTTGATCTAGGAAGTCATTAAATGAATATTCGGCTTTTTTCATTTTTTCAGCAAGTTTAATTGCTTCTTCTTCGTTGACTGATTCTTGCACTTTATCTATTAGTGTTAGAACGTCACCCATACCTAGAATTCTACTTGCCATTCTTTTTGGATAGAACTCTTCAAGGTCATCTATTTTTTCGCCACTAGATGCATAGTAGATTGGTTTAGATGTTATCTTTCTAATAGATAACGCTGCACCACCTCTTGTATCACTATCTAGTTTTGTCATAACTATACCATCGATACCTAATTGTTCATTAAAACTTTCTGCTATAGTTACTGCTTCTTGACCTATCATTGAGTCTACTACTAGAAGAACATATTTTGGTTTAATATCTTCTTTTAGTTTTACTAATTCATTCATCATTACTTCATCAAGATGTAATCTTCCTGCTGTATCTATGATAACTGTATCTAATTTATTTTCTTTAGCATAGTTTAATGCTTCAAGAGATATTTTTGATACATCTTTAGTATTTTCATTTTTATAAAAACTTACATTAGCTTTTTTAGATACTACTTCTAATTGATCTATTGCTGCAGGTCTATATACGTCACAAGCTACTAGTAATGGTTTCTTACCTTTTTGTTTAAGTTTAGCACCAAGTTTAGCAGCTAGTGTTGTTTTACCATTACCTTGAAGACCACAAAGCATTATTATTGTTGGTTCTCCATTTGTATTAAATTCTAGTTTAGCATCATCACTGCCTAGCATTTCTATAAGTTTTTCATTAACTATCTTAATAATATTTTGTCCTGGTGTAAGAGATTCTAATACCTTAGTATTTTCAATTTCTTCTTTAATACCAGAGATAAATTCTTTTACTATCTTATAATTTACATCAGCTTCAAGAAGAGCCATCTTAACATCACGAAGTGTTTCATTAATGTCTTCTTCTTTTAGTTTACCTTTACTAGTAAGTTTTCTGAATGCATCTGTAAATTTACTTGTTAAGTTCTCAAATGCCATTATTCATCTTCCTTATTTTTTCTAGTTCTTTTTTTATTTGATTAATATCTTTACTAGTAATATTTTTATCATCTTTATTATTTAATTTGTTATCTAGGTTATCTATTATACTTGATAATCTTTCAAATCTTTCTACTAAGTTTAACTTTGATTCATAATCATTAAGAGTTTTAGTAGCTGTTTTAATAGCATCACTAGCAGCTTGTCTTGAGATAGATAATTCGCTAGCTATTTCACTTAGTGATAAGTCATCATTGTATTTAAGTTCGTATATAGTTCTTTGCTTATCAGTAAGAAGCATACCATAGAAATCTAATAATAAAGATTTATATAAAATATCATTCATACTATTTGTCTTTGTCATTGCCATATTAATCACCTTTATTAATTATTTTTAATATATAAATAATCTGTAAAGTCTTTTTGCTTTACATAGTATATAATAAAAGATATTAGTTGTCAAGTATTTTTACTTTACATTCTTATATTTTTTTATAGGGTATTTTATAGGGTAATATATAGGAAACAAAAAAGCCTAGAGAAATCTCTAGGCTTTATATATCAGAATGTATTTTTATATATAATTTGGCAGTTACAAAAATACATCGACCTTTAATATACCATTAATAATTAAATAATGCAAGGGTTTTAATGATATTAGATTTACATATATTTCCATGCATTTTTATATATTTTATATATAAAAATAATCCTATTTAAAAATTTAAATAGGATTATAAAGGTTAATTATAATTATTAATAAAATTACTTTATAATAAATTATATTATAATGTAATTAAATTTCTACATCAGCAAGTCTTAACATGATATCATGCATTGTTATTTCAATGTATACTTCAAGATCTCTTTTTGCTGTATTAAATGTATCTTTATCTTGTTTATTAAATCTCTTAATAATGTTTTTAACACCATATATAAGTCCGCAAGCTATGGCTTCGGCTACTCCTTCATTAAGGTGTTTATTCTTACTAGTATTATTAACTTCTAATAATTGTTTAGCACATTTTTTAATTAATCTTTCTTCGAATTTAATAAACTTACTATTAGTTTCCAGGTTAGCTATTATATATACTGCTGTATCATTTTTAGATAATACTTTTTGAAGACCAGATACATATGTTTTAATATTACTCTTTTCATTATCTACGTTTTTAAATATTAATTCGTCTAGGCTTACTAAATAATTTTGTAAGTCTTCTTCAAATTCATTTAATAGTTCATCAAGAATTTTTTCTTTATTTTCAAAGTATCTATATATATTTCCTACACTAATATTAGCACCACTTGCTATATCTCTCATTGTAGATTTATCAAAACCTTTTTTTACAAATGCTTTTTTAGCAACTTCTAATATGCTATCTCTTATTTCATCTTTTAATGTTTGCATAAGTATTGTTCCTTTCTTATGTAAAATTATTTTTTTAATGCTTATTATTAAATAATAAACAATGTTTATTTATAAATATATGTTATAATAAATAATAAATTTTGTCAATAATAAATACAATTCATTATTATAAAATATATAAGATAATAAATGAAATTAAAAATAAAAAATAAAAAAATTAAAACAAAAAAGACATATTAAAATATGTCTTTTTCATACGGTATTTAGTTGTGTCATTCTTTGTTCATTTCATTTAGCAAAGGACATCTCTTAACTGGAACAGTTATACCATCTGTTTCATAAGGTCTAAGAGCACTTGCTATCTCCTTTCCTGTTACGCGGCATACAATCTTTTCATCATCATCGTTAAACCAGTCATCTGGATCAGGATCAGGTAATACAATTCTAAATGGGCATGATGCACATTTGCACATATTATTTTCTACTTCAATTTCAACATTCAATCTACCAGTCATCTTCATCGATTTCTACCTCCTCTTTATAAGTTGGATGTAATTTTGGACACCAGTTTGGAACTGGGAGTTCTGGGACTTCGGGACCGCTTAATCTTTTAATTACTCTATTAGAGTTAATAGAGCACATTAGATCAACAAAATCGTCGTCATAAAATGTAGATTTGAAATAAGTTAGTGCTTCACACTGCCTACATGATTCAAATTTTAAATCTGCCATATTAAACACCTCGAGTAACGTATTTGGCATTACTATTTGCTACGTCAAACTATATTATGGCGTGATTATATCATTAGTTTATAGTTTAATCAATATCTTTATTATAGATATTTTAGAATTATTTTAGATTTGTTTTTGATTTATTTTTAGAATTATTTTAGATTTAATTTTAATTAATTTATTAAGAAATTTATATAAGAAAAAAGGAGAGCTAATGCTCTCCTTTCTCCTTTTTGGTTAATATTTTATAATTTATTTTCTGCGTCTTCTTACTGATGCGCTTACTGTTACGATAAGTGCTAAAAGAGCAATTATGAATGCTGAGATAATTCCAACAAGTTCTAATGCTGATATACCATCATCAGTGTTATCTGTTTCTGGTTCATTAGTATCTGTATTAGTATTACTATTTCCTTCTGGAACATTATCATCAGTTATTGCTAAACTAGCTGGCTGATCTTCTTCATCTGACTTAGAAACTTCTTTAGTTTCTTCATCCTTAGATTCTTTTGTTTCAACCTTTGAATCATTATCTTCTTCAGCATTATCATTTGATGTTACTGCTTCATCAGTAGTTACCTTAGATGATGTATTTTTAGCTTGACTTGATGTAACTGTAGCTGGTGCTGCTGCTGTTTCAGCTTTCTTTGTATCACTACCCTGACTACTACTTGAGTTACTATCATTATTTCCGCTATCATTACTATCATTGTTATTATTGTTATCATCATTTGTTGGTGCTGGATCTGGATTCTTAGACCACTTAGCTTTGATTGTTGTATCTTTTTCGATAACAACTGTATCATTAACCTTGTATGTCTTTCCATCAATATCCCAGCCCTTAAATGTGTAACCACTTCTTGTGAATGAATTCTTAGGAAGTTTGATTTCATCATTTGGCATTACTTTAAGAGTATCAATTGATCCCTTGCCGCCATTTACGTCGAATGTAACAACAAGTTTCTTAACGAATGTTACTATAATCTTAGCATCATGACTTGGCATCTTATAAACTTTACTTAAATCATTATCGATTTCTTTGCCATCAAATGTTGTTTTAACTATCTGATAGTTTTCTTTGTCGTAATTATATAAGTTAAGTAAAAACTCATCATCGAAATCAATCTTGCCATTAAAGTCTTTACCTTTTAAGATAACAATTGGCTTTAAGTTAGCTTCATTGTAGTTGCTTTCAAATGTTAAGTTATAAGAATTAACTTTCCAGTTAGCTTTTACTACTATATCAGATGTAACTTTTACTTTTTCACCTGCTTTGTATGATGCATCGTTAATGCTCCATCCGTCAAATGAATAACCATCTCTTACAAATGTGTTTGCTGGAAGTGTTATTTCTTCATTAGGTAATACCTTAAATGAATCAATAGATCCACTTGCTCCATTTGCATCAAATGATACCGAAAGTTTCTTAACAAAATCAACTTCAATTTTAACATCATGACTTGGCATTGTATAAGAAAAACTATTATCAGTTAAAGTAACCTTAGCATTATCTACTAATACTTTATCTATTGCATAGTTTTCATTATCAAAGTCATTTACACCTATACTAAACTCTGTATTAAAATCAATTGTGTCAACATGTATTTTACCATTAACTATAACAACTGGTTTTAAGTTAGCTTCAGGATAGTTAGTATCGAATGTTAATTCATAAGCATTAATAAGCCACATAGCTTTTACTGCTATATCAGCTTTTATTTTTACCTTATCACCTGCTTTGTATGATGTACCATTGATATCCCATCCGTCAAATGAATAACCATCTCTTTCAAATGTGTTTACTGGTAATGTTATTTCTTCGTTAGGTAATACCTTAACAATGTCCATTGTTCCAGTGCCACCATTTGCATCGAATGTTACATTAACTGGTGTAACTTTTTCATAAGATACTTTAAACTTGACATCTTTATTTGCCATTTCAAATGTAAATTCATATGTGTTATCATTTACATGCTTTGCATCAAATGGTGCATTTCCTTCAGGAATGATATCAACTATCTTGTATCCTTGATTTGCATTTACTGTTACTTTGACTGTTTCACCTTCAGCTGCTTCATTATGTGATAATTTGATAGTTCCGCCTTCAGATGGATCACTTATTGCTGTTATCTTATAGGCTCTTGCAAACTCAACATTGAAAATAAAGTTCTTATCAATTTTATCTGTTGCTTTGAAATCTAAAATGTAACCTGCGTTAAAATGACTTACTCCATCTTCTTTCCAAGTTTCACTTTTAATTTTCCATCCATCATTTGGAGTAACTGTGATTCTACAAGTTTCACCTTCATAAAGTGGGTTCTTAGATAATTCTACTTTACCACCTTCAGGATTTGTGATTACAGGATTGATTGTCCATTTAGGGAGCTCTTCAAATTCAACATTGAAAATAAAGTTCTTATCAATTTTATCTGTTGCTTTGAAATCTAAAA
>JAKSVV010000109.1 GCA_024407775.1 Clostridia bacterium | reverse complement strand
TGAATAATACAAACAAATTTTATGAATAAAGAAAGGAAAAAACAATGAAAAAAATAACTAGTAAATTATTAGCTATTTTATTCGGACTTGTATTGTTCGTTTCAGTAGGTACAAAAGTATATGCTGAACCAGAACCAACAGGATTGCCTATTGATTTCTTTGCAAATCATTACATTACAAGTAGCAATAAAATTAGTGATATCAAATTTTTTGGACGTAATGGAGAAGACATTACAAACATAAAATGGTATGATGTTAATCCAGATACAAATGAAATTTTAGGAGAAACAACTGATGCTTATTTTACAGATCAAAAATATGCTGTATCATTTGATTTTGAAATTGGATTATATTCTTTAAATGAATATGACTTTGCTGTTCTAAGAGATGGCCTTTGGACTTATGATGAAAGTTGTTCTATGGGTGTTTATGATATTGAAAATTATCAACAAGATGACGAAGACTATTGTTGGTATTATCTTGACGATATTCAAAAGAATATTCATGTTACTTTTATTATAGAAAATTATATAGTGGATGCTCCTGAATTTAATTTTTATTATAAAAATGATGATGGAGTTTATGAACAAAAAAGTGAAAGAGAAATCTTTAAAATAGGTAATGAATGGAGAAGAATTAGATTTGGTACTAGCCCAGATGATGATAATGCAGACTATTACTTATATGATACAGAAATTACCGATGCTGTTGATGCTGTAATTACTGAAGATGAAAATTTTGGTTTTGCTATTTATTATCCTATGGATAATGAACCAAATTTTATAAAAGTAAATGGTAAAGAAGTAACATATTGGGAATCACAAGTTAATTACGTAAATGAAATAAAAACTTTTGATTATAGTGACGAGTTTAAAGAAATAGCATTAATTGTTGAAGGTAAACTTAGTTCAAATCCTTTTATAGTAAATGATGTTAATCTTAAATTTGAAGGTTACAAAATAGATGGAGATTTTACTCCAAATGCTATTATAACTATTGATAGTGATTTATTTGATATAGAAGGTTATTTTGAAGAAGGATTCCTAATTGGTGTTGTTCCTGGTACTTATACAGCAGAAGATGTAGATTTATTAAGACTATATGAGAATTTTTATTTTGAACAAGACTATAATGATACAAATATACAAGTAACACAGTGGTGGTATCCATATAAATGTTTTGATTCAGATTATACTGTAGCAATTATGTCTAAAGATGGAAGTCAATTATTTGTAAAAAACTTTAATATAGATATGGAAGAAGATTATTTCTATACATATTTAGGTATCCCACTTGATTTTATGATGGATAGTAAACTAAAAAATTACAACAATTTATCTAATATATTCTTAATTGGTGATGCCTCACAACAAGGTGGAAGAGCTTATGTTAGTAAAGTAGTAAATGGTAACGAATGGAATGAATATTGTCTTACTGATTTTGAGACATTTATAAAGAATAATTTTGGAGTTTCGAAATCAATTATTTTTTCTCAAAATAATAGTTATGGATTTTTTGCAGAAAATGATAATACTAAAGAAAATTATGATATTAATGAAATAGAATTGTATAGAATAGTTTATGATACAACAGAAGATATATCTGAACCGCTTTATGCACTTTGTCTTTCAAAATGGACTGATAAAGATGGTTATGAATATATGCTTCTTGAAGGAGCAAATCAAACAGCAATATTTCTTCTTTCTAATAGAGAAATAACAACACAAGAAGAAGTAGAAAATTCTATGGAAGGATATATGACTTATACATATATACAAAATGGGCTAAGAAACAATGTGTATGTAACTATCGATAATAAAAAAGTTTTATATGATTCTTTATTAATCAAAATGCTAGTAGATGAAAATAAAGAATGGACTTTCGAAGATATAATAACAGAAATTCAAAAACCAGAAAGTCTTATTCTTACAGGAATAGATTCTACAGGAACGAGAGTTCAAATTACTGATGGATATGAGCTAAAATATCAAGATATTTCTTTGGGACTTGATTTTGGTTGTGAAGGATTATTATCGTTAGGAAATAATGATTTTAAATTATCTGATTCAGTTGTATTATTTAAAGTTCCAGTTGAACTAGATAATGGTAATATTATTTTGACATATATGAAAATGAAAATTAAAAATAATACTATGTATTTAGGATTAATAAATGATAATGAGAATGATCCTGCACTTAACATTTATGAGCCAATAATGTGTTTTGATTCAATAGATGAATTCAAATCATTATTATTAGTTAATAAGATTGTAGCAATTGATGAATATTTTGATGAAGATTATCTTACTGCTACTCATGGTGAAAAAGATGTAACTTATACTATAGAATATCAAATGCCAGGTAAAGTAGGAAATGTTGAATTTATAAATACATTACTAGCTGTAGGTGGATCAACGGGTTATAATAAAATTAAATTGACAAAAAATACAAATTTAGTTGAATATCCAAATTATGAAGGAGAAGATTTTACTGATACTGTTGAAGTAGATGATATTCAAAGACAAAGTATGATTGATTTTTACAAAAATATTCCTGCTAATACATACAATGTTATTTATGATCCTTCTATAAATGGTTCAATTGTAATAGTAAGATATAAAGTATCTTATAAACCTGAACCAGTTTCAACAGGTGGTTCTAAAAAATACAAAGCTACAGACACTAAAGATACAGCAGAAAAAATTACTGGATCAGGAAAGAAAGGTTCAACAAGAACAATCATTCCTGAAGAAGGAAGAAAAGTAGCTAACGTTATCGTAACAGATAAAGATGGTAACAAAATTAATGTTACAATGAATGCTGATGGAACATATTCATTTGTTCAACCAGCTGAAAATGTTAACGTTGAAGTAACATACAAAAATAGAGAAATTACTCTAAATATTGGATCAACAGAAGCAAGTGTTGATGGAGAAAAATCAAACCTTGATGTTTGTCCAGTAATTAGAAACGATAGAACAATGCTTCCTATTAGATTCGTTGCAGAAAATCTTGGAGCAAAAGTAGAATGGTCTGAAAAGAATCCAAACTACGTTGTTATCACAAGAGGAGATACAAAGATTGAAATCACTCTTGGAAGTGGCATTATGAAAGTTAACGGAAAAGATGTTAAACTTGATTCAGTAGCATTTGCTGAAAATGATAGAACATACTTACCAGTAAGAGCTATCAGTGAAGCACTTAATGCAATAGTTGAATGGCACGAAAACGAACCAAGCATTGTTAGAATCTATGAACAACAATAATAAGAAAATATAACACAAGGGAGAGAAGTAATTCTCTCCTTTTTTAGTATGTATTTATATTGTAAAAAAGAATATATTATATGTCGGAATTTTATTATTAGTATTGAAATACCCCTTGTTTTTTTTTTTTTTTTTTTTTAAACTAATTTCATAAAAGTATTTAAAAATACAAACAAATTTTATAAATAAAGAAAGGAAAAAACAATGAAAAAAATAACAAAAAGAATAATGGCATTTATGCTATCATTAGTAATGGTATTTGGATGCATTCCAAGTTTTATTAATGAAGCAAGTGCAGCAACAGAACACACAATTACTATAAAAAATGTTGTAGAAGGAGCAAATTTAAGTGATGCAGTATTTGAATACGACGGTGGAAACTTTTCAGGACTAATTACACCTTTGGATACTACTTTTGAATCAGATAAAGTATATCAATTTAAAGTTGGTCCTAATCGTGTAAATGGGACTTCTTATGGTGATACTATAAAAGTAGAAATCG
>JAKSVV010000108.1 GCA_024407775.1 Clostridia bacterium | reverse complement strand
TCCCATTAAATTATCTTTTTCATTTTTTAATGCTTCGATTTGAATTTCAACTTCTTCATTTTCTTTATTTAATTCTTTTTTATTTTCTTCAATGTTTTCAATCTTAACATCAAATGTTTGGATTTCTCCACGGAAGGCATATGTTTGATTCATCATATCAATTACTGATTGTTTCATGTCTTCAAGTTCTTGTTCTTTTTGAGCAATAATTGCATTTGATTTTTCAACAGTATCACTTTCTTTTTCAAAATATTCTTTTTTAGATTCTAATTCTTCAAGAGTATTTTTGAATTTTTCAGCATCTGTTTCAAGCATAGTATTTTTAGTTAAGATCATGTTATTATTTCTAGCAACGTTTTCATTTTTTTGTTCAATGCTTGATTTAGAATTTTCAATTTTTTGTCCAATTAATTCTTTATCATGTTTCATTTGTTCTAATTTTAATTCAGCATTGTTAAGTTCGTTTGCTTTTAATTCGATATCAGCTCTAATAGTATTTAGTAAGTTTGTAAGTTCTCTTTTTTCATCTTGTTTAATTTCTAAGTTTTCAGTTTTTTCTTCAACTTCCATAACTAAACTATCATATCTAAGTTTAATATCATCATAATCTTTTTTGAACTTTTCAATATCCATCATAAATAAATTTAATTCGAATTTTTTAAGTTCATCTCTATATTCAATGTATTTTGTTGCTTTTTCTGATTGAGCTTTTAAAGGTCCGATTTGATTTTCAATTTCAGCAATGATGTCATTTACTCTTAGTAAGTTTGCTTGTTCATCTTCAAGTTTTCTATTTGTTTCATTAAGATCTAATCTTGATTTAGAAATTCCTGTTGCTTCTTCGAAGAAACTTCTTCTATCTTTTGGTTTAGCAGATAAGATTTCATCAATTTTACCTTGTCCAATGATAGAGTAACCTTCTTTACCAATACCTGTGTTTAGGAATACATCATAGATATCTCTAAGTCTACAGTTAGCATCATTAATTTTATATTCACTTTCACCAGTTCTATATAAGCATCTAGTAACTTTTACTTCTTCATAATCACTGTTAAATAATTTAGTAGAATTATCTAAGTAAAGTGATACTTCAGCAAACCCTAATGGTTTTCTATTTTCTGTACCAGCGAAAATTACTTCTTCACCTTTAGATCCTCTTAATGTTTTCATACTTTGTTCACCAAGAACCCATCTGATAGCATCAACGATGTTACTCTTACCACTACCGTTAGGTCCTACGATTGTTGTTATACCTTGATTAAAGTCTAATTCTAGTTTGTTAGCAAATGACTTGAACCCTTTAATCTCTACCTTCTTTAAGATCATGTCTTCCTCCATTAGATTAATTACGATTAGTATTTTAATCTTTAAAAATTTTGTTTTATATTTTTAGTTAATTTGTAATTATATTTTTAAATATTTATTATCCTAAGAATTTTAAAATAATATAACTAATTAAATTATTATCATAGAACCAATTTCCTAAATAAGATGCAGATATTGAATCATATATCCATCCACCTTTAGTTGCATTGATAAATAATCCAAGTATTAAAAATACTAACCATATTTTTAATGCTCCATACATTGCACCGAATACAACTCCTGCAAGTTTATTAATTGATTCTATAACTGGTATCTCTGATACCATTTGTAATATTCCTTTAAGTAGTGATAGAACTATTGTTACTATTACAACTACTATTAAGAATGATATTATTGTTAAACAAATATCTGTTAATTTTTCTGATATAAAATTAGCAAGTCCACTTTCAGAAGTATCTTCTGTAGCTTTTTCTGCTAAATAATTTTTAACAAACTTAGGAACGTTTAGTGATTCAACTGCGTCTTCATTTTCAGCTTCATCACCTCTTCCAGTAAATAAACTATTACTGATTGATCTTGTTATTCCTTCGTTAATATTTTTATCTAGAAATTCAACAATACCTGTATGTTCTTGTAATGTTGTTTTAACTATTGGGTTAATTGCCCATGCAATCCAAATAGCTAGGAATATTGAAATTATTTTATATAGTGTTAGTAATAATCCTTTTTTATATGCTCCATAACATGTTGTAAGAAGTATAGCACAAACTATTACATCAACTATTATTGCTCCGATATTCATAATCATTCTCCTTTTTAATTACTCATAAAAGATGCATTTTGCATTTTATATACATCAAGTCCTTTACTTGTTGCTACATAAACTGTGTTTGATCTATTAGACATAAGAATTTTTTTAACATCAACATTAAATGATGTTTTACATTTTGCAATTCCATTTGATGAATAAATATTATATTCATTTCCGTTACCACAAGATATGAATTTTTTATTAGCACAAACTTGTGATACAGTATTATATATTACTTGTTCTTTTTTCTTCTTTAAATTGTTTGAATAAAATTCAACGTATTTAGCATCACCAGAAAATTGGCTAGTATTTTTATCACATACTAAAACAATTGAATTATCAAAACTTAAATTAGCATAACTAATTCTATCTTCTATAATTTTTTCATCACATTTTTCAGTGAATAAATTCATACGAATTAATTTATCATCAGCTATAGCTATAATGTTTTCAGCATCTAAATATTTAAGATCTGTAACTATGCTTCCGGCAAATTCGAATGAACTAAATAAATTATCTTTTAATTCTTTACCATCAATTTTAAAGAATATTACTTTAGATAAAATATTATTATTACTTACATCAAGATAAGATGTACAGAATGTATCATTGCTATCACTAATACTAACAGCAAGTGGTACACCACCATTTTCTTCATAACTAATTCTATCTAATAATTTTTTACCTTCGTTATCAAATAATGTTATAACACTTTTTGATTCACTATCAGTATTACTTTTTTGAAGTACTGCACTATATCCATTTTTATTTAAAGCAACTTTTAATATTGGTAAGTTAACTTTAAGTTCATATAGCTTTCCTTTTTCGTTATAAACTATTCCATTGTATCCTTGTTTATCAAAAACACAAACTAGATTTCCGTTTTGTGATACAAGTGGATATTTTGTATATGAAATTTCTTGCCATAGTTCTTTTCTTTGATAAGAACTGCTAACACTAAAGCAAGATACACTTTCTTTTCCTATTTGCATAATTTGATCATTATCTAGTAATACATATTCGTTTTGATCTACTAAAGTCGCATTTTCTTCTGTTAAAGAAGCAACACGGCTCATCTTTTTAGTAACAAGCCCAAATCTATCTACGATTAGTAAGGCTATTATAATAACTAGTGCTATTGATAGCCCTAGAATGATTTTTTTCTTCATATATTATTATCCCCCAATCTTCGACCATTTTATCATTTTACGATAAAAAAGCAAGAGAAAAATTAAACTTTTTATAGAATTTTCCTAGGTTTTATAAGGTTTTTACATTATTGGCAGATATTGTTTTTTAACTCATTTTTAACCTATTTATATGAGTTAATAACTTATTTAAATATGCCATATAAATATTCGTCTTATTTTTTATTTTTTTGAGTGTTTTTGCAATACTATTTAAGATATTTTTTGCTTGTTTTATATAGGAAATATAAGTAATAAAAAGAAATATATATAAGGAGATTTAAAGAGATTCTATAAAAAAAGACAAAAAGAAAGAGCATATGAAATAGGGTTAGATTTCATATACTCTCTCAATATATAAAAGGAGTTTTAAAAATGGGCTAGAATTCGTATGAAATTATAAAGTCTTCAGCATTTTTAAACATATCAACATTTATTCCTTTTTGTACTCTGTATGCATCATTAGTAGTATCTACTGTTTTCCATTCACCATTAACTAAAACTTGATTCCATGCGTGGTATGTATTAAGATCTGCTTTGTTATATCCTTTAACCATCTTTGTAGGGATGTCAAGACTTCTTAACATACCTGCAAAAATTGCTGAGTA
>JAKSVV010000107.1 GCA_024407775.1 Clostridia bacterium | reverse complement strand
ATGGTTACAACAAAACGGTGAGAAAGTGCTTGAAATTATTGGTGCTATAGTATCATTAGCAACTTTAATTACTGCTATCACACCGAGCAAGAAAGATGATTCTGTCCTTGCTAAAATAAGGGTAGCATTATCTGCTCTAGGTTTACTCAACCCAGACAAATCTTTCGTTGGTTCTAATGAAACCAAAAAGGAAGATAAGTAATGATTGAATATATACTAGCCCTTTTACTTACATCTGGTGTAATCTTTCTTGCATACAAAGCAGGTAAGAGGGCAGGTATAAAGGAAGAACAGTTACGTGTGGAGAAACAAAAAGACAGAGAGTGGGAGCAGTTTGTTAATGTTGTTACTAGCAATAACTCTATTGACGATGCTTCTATTGGGATGTGGTTTAAGGAACGTGCAGACAAGTCCAAAACTAATATGCACACTGAGCTTTGATTTTAGTGATGATAAATTGCTTGAACTTAATATACATAATAAACGTACTATAAAAAACATAACAGAGATTTGTGAGTCTGTATCTAATTGACTAATATACGGTATACGCTCATTCTACGCTAAAAAACGATATTAGCCATTACTAGCCAAACTACTAACACCTTAATATTCCTTAAACACATCATTAGTCCAAAAAGAATCTGCAGTACTGGTACAGAAACACTAATAAAACCCCTAAATTTGAGATTTAAGGGGTTTTTATTTGTTTTTAATATAAGTATAGCCAAATTATTTAAAAATGCTTATTTAGCGATTTTAGAAGCTTTTACTTTATTTTTAACTTTTTCTTCTTTTTCTACTGGTTTTGGTGAGAACTCTCCACACCAATGAAATAATGTATATACCATACTCTCTAAAGGATATCTATGACATTCTCCTATAGGACCAGCTCTATTAATATCTTTAGTAACTAATTTAAGATATTTACAATCTTTACAATATTTGTTTTCTTCTTGATTTGACATATTATTTCTCCTTCTGTTTTTGTGCTATCCTAAGTAGCACTAAATAACCCATAAGGTCCTTGATAGAGTCGTCGTTTTTAAATTCAGAACCTCTCATTAATCTGCTTAATTTATCATCTATGCGTATTTTAATAGTCTCTATAGGGTCTAACTTACTAAAACATCTAATGGGGTCTAAAGCACTATTACCATAACTCCTATTCTTCTCCATAAGCATCTTATGAATATTCTCACATTCTTCTTTTACTGCTAAACTAAACTCTAAGTCAGTCATTATTATTCTCCTATATCTTCAACTATACATCCTAAACCACGTTCTATCATTAAACGCTTAAATTCGCTTGCTAAGGCCCTTATCTCATGTTGGGCATGCTTATCTAGCCTAAGCGATAGAAAATGCCTTAATTCTCTAAAATTGAAATAAATAGATAAGTTAGTACACATAGCCTCTGGTAGAACAAATCTAGCATCTTCTTTAGGAACTCCTAATGCTAATAGTTCTTTATAAGCATTTAAGCAATTTTGCACTGCATTTTCAAATATAATACTCTTATAATCATTATTTTTATTATAATCAAGACTTGGTGGTATAACATATCTATTATTACTTTGGTCTACATATCTTTGAGATTGCACACACATACCTACACCAATTCTATGTCTTGCTAGTTGTTGTAAGCAAGAGCGAGATATACCATCTACATCAAATACTACATAGCAGAACTCTAAAGGTGTTTCATGTCCTGATTTGATAAGTCCTTTAACAAATGCTTCTCTATTTTGTAGAGTGTCCTTTTCTCTTGAGTTATAACACCGTCTGGCTGCCATAGAGATATTATATAAAGCATCTGTTGTAATGTCTAATATTTTTACTTTCATATTAACTCCTAAGTCCTAGTTCTCTATCTATTATTAGATATTTATGTGGTATTTTCTTACGTAATTTGTCCATATTATTAGTTCTCCATACCCCATAATGCTTACGATTCTTAAACTTAATACCGTAGCGTATTTCATGATTGCTTAATTCTTTACCACAACCACATTTACAAGTATTTTTAATCATCTTCAATAAACCTAATTAGCACTGCTATCAAATCAAGTGCCTCTTCTTTAGCACATTTTACAAGTTTCTGTCTGATTATTTCAATGTTTCCATAGTAAGAATCGTTTATGTTTTTAGTCATTTCCCCTAATTCTTCCATCGCAATAGCAGGAATGTGCATTATTCCCTCAACAAAACAAGGATGTTTCTTCCTTGCGTGTCTTAAATGTTCATCAATAAGTGTTTTAGTTTTTGCTTTCATTTTTATCTCCTTTCAAAATATCATTAAGGGCTTTTTTTGCTGCTGCTAAACAAAAACTTTTATAATTTTCTTCTACCAAGTCCCAAGTGTTCGGTGCTCCTATTTCACAAAACGCCTTTGCCATAACCTCTATTGCCTTTTCATAATTAAGTGTATTGTATTGGATTTCCCAATCGTGATAACCACCAGCAAATATAGGTTTATGTCTTTCAATTTTTATTAAATCATCAAAAACTCTTACTTTGTTTTCCATAATTACCTCTCCAAAAGAGCTTTAAGAGCTGCTTCTGCTTTGTATCCACAACCACATACTCTTGCTATTCTTCTTATTGCCTCTTGTTTCGTCATACCCACATTACATATAGCACAACTATCATTTGCATGGCATCCATCTTGTGTTACACACTCACATTCACCATCTTCATTATTCGTTGTTAATATTAATATTCTTTCTTCTTTATCTTCCATTTTATAATCTCCTTAGTAATAAAAACCTATATGCAATAATATTATTATAGTCCAAATAGAAAAAGTTATTAATATAATTTTAATCCATTTGGGAATTTCATCAGGAATACATAATACATAAGTACAACCAATTGATGTAAACATTATAAATATTAAAAACGTCCATTTAACTGCAATATCTAATATTTCTTTGCTCATTTATTTAACTCCTTTTGCTTTCTTTTATAAGCTTTATATTTAGCATCTAGACGAAGATGACATCTTTGACATAAGGCCATTAAATTATATTCTTTACAATTTGTAGGGTCAAAATCCAAATGATGTACTGTCAATACTACTTTACTACCTGTTTTAGGATTTATATCTCCATTTTTAACATCACATAATTCGCATTGATTTCCTGCGAGTATAATAGTTTGCTGACTTATTTGTTTCCAATTTTTAGGATATAATTTCTTTCTTTCTTTACTTATAGGCATATTTAACTCCTTTTGTTCACTTTAGGACATTTAACACGCTTTGGCTTAAAACACCAAATAATCCCTTTTCTGTCTTTTACGCCATACTCACAAGGTTTTAATTCTTTCATAGTTTAATCTCTTTTTTTTCTTTTGAAATTTTTGATTGTTGTATTAGCAATATGTATTCCTACTCTTATTCCACATAAAAATGTTATAACATAACATAAAAGATTAGTTATTTTATCGTCCATATTATTCTCCTTAAAATCTGGTTGGGCTTTACGGACCCTTCGTGAGTTCATATCTGGTACCGATACCAACACCGCTTGTAATACAAGTTCTTAGATTTTTAAATCTAAATATGGAAGTGGTGCCTGTACGTATTATCCTGGATGTCGTTTTGTGACCAGAACACGATATTGCATGCTTTGACTTACTTATTTCGTACCTTATTTGCACAGTGTTGGGTTCGTCGGTTAGCTACTCCGCCACGTTCCAGCAAGCACTTGCGTGTAATCGCTTGCCCACCTTTTCACTTCCATAACCATTGGCTAGATGGTCTTATAGCCAAATCTTAGCAGGTGTTGGAATTGCACCAACTTTATCTGGCTTATGAAACCAGCAAGATTACTATACCTTCCACCTGCAGTAAATTATTTATTATTTATATAATCATATATACTATCTTCTTTCATTTCAAATATACTTAATTCATTATTTTTAATTTTCTTTTTATAACGTTTTTTATATTT
>JAKSVV010000106.1 GCA_024407775.1 Clostridia bacterium | reverse complement strand
AAGAAAAAGAAATGAGTGTTAGAGGAAGAAACTTAATTACTGGTCTTCCAAAAACTATGAATATAACATCATCTGAAATGCTTGAAGCATTAAGAGAACCTGTAAATAATATTGCAGAAGCAGTTCATGGTGTTCTTGAAAAAACACCACCAGAATTAGCATCTGATATTTCAAATAGAGGAATCATCTTAACAGGTGGTGGAGCATTACTATATGGATTAGATAAATTAATCCAAGAAAAATCAGGAATCGATACAGTTATCGCTGATGATGCAACTAGTTGTGTTGCTATCGGAACAGGTAAATATGTTGAAATCTGTGATTGGGATAACATCGAAAATATTTAATTTGAAGAAAAACAATTTATCAGTATTGTTTTTTGTAATATATCAAAAAAGAGATAGCTCCGCTATCTCTTTTTGATATTGTAAAAATAATCTATTTATGATAATATTATTTGAGAAAACAAAGGAGAATATTATGAAAAAAGTTTATTTAATGAATGAAATGTATGATATAATTAAAGCTTTAGATAAAAAGGAAGAAGAAATAGTTACTTTATTTTATAATGAAAAAATACTAAACTGTATTGTTAATAATAATGGTGAATATAGTATGTATAGAAAAGAAAGAGTAACATTCCTTGAAACTAAGGAAGAAGAAATTTCTATTACTGAAAATGAATACGAAACAATGAAAAGATTTGTTGCTCAAGATAACATTGATGATTTATTTATCAAACATACTTTTATATTTGACGATAATCAATTCTTTAACATCTATGGCGGTAAATATAATGGATTAGTTACATTAGAAGTATTTTATGATGATGATCTTGATGAATTAGAATATAAAGATATTAATGGTATAGATATTACAGATAATGATATTGCTAATGATATGAAATTACTTAATATGAATTGCGATGAAGTTCAAAATGAAATTGCGCAATTAAGAATACAAGATACAAATTTATTTTAGAGGATAATATGAGTAAACAGTTTAAAAACGAAGAAGGATTTGATGAATTAATATATGAAGAAGTATTAAAAGCAAGAAGTATGGATACTAAACCTAAAATGCTTTTACATGTTTGTTGTGCAATTTGCGCAAGTCATGTAATTAATCTTCTTAAAGATGAATTTGATATAACAATTTATTATTATAATCCTAATATTCATCCGCAAGAAGAATATGAATTAAGACTTAGTGAAGTAAAAAGATTAATAAGAGAAATGAATCTTTCGGATAGAATTGAAGTGATTGATGGTGGATATAACACAGATGAATACTTTGATAAATGTGCATCAATGGCAAATGAAAAAGAAGGCGGAGCAAGATGTAGTGAATGCTTTAAATTAAGATTAGATAAAACTGCAAGATATGCTAAGGATAATAATTTTGATATGTTTGCAACTACATTAACAATTAGTCCACATAAAAATTCTGAAGTAATTAATGCTATTGGTGAAGAACTTGGAAACAATGTCGGTGTACATTTTGCAAAAAGTAATTTTAAGAAAAGAGAAGGATTTAAAAAATCAAATGAATTAGCTGCAAAATATAATATATATAGACAAAATTATTGCGGATGTTGTTATAGCAGCGAGTATTTAAATGAAATGGAAGAAGACAATGAAGATTAAAAATTTAGAAACAAGTAATGATGTTTTTCTAGCACCACTTGCTGGAGTTTCTGATGTTACATTTAGAACAATATGCAAAGAATTTGGAGTTGGACTTACTGTAACAGAAATGATTAGTGCAAAAGGTTTAATGTATGATAACAAAAATACAAGTGAACTTTTGAAAAAAGCAGAAATAGAAAAACCAATTGCAATACAATTGTTCGGAAGTGATCCTGACATAATTGCAAGTGAAGCTAAAAAAATAGAAGATCAATTTGATATGATAGATTTAAATATGGGATGCCCTGTTCCTAAAATAGTTAAAAATGGAGAGGGTAGTGCTCTTATGCTAAATGAACAATTAGCTTATGATATAGTAAAGAAACTTACTGATACTGTTAGTGTCCCTGTTAGCGTAAAATTTAGAAAAGGCTTTGATGATAACAATATTAATGCTGTTAATTTTGCAAAAACAATGGAAAAAGCAGGAGCCAGCATGGTTACGGTTCATGGCAGAACTAGACAACAGTTTTATTCTGGAACAGCCGATTGGGATATCATTAGACAAGTAAAGGAAAATGTCCAAATTCCGGTTGTTGGTAATGGAGATATTTTAACTAGACAAGCTGCAAAAGATATAAGAGAAATTACAAAATGTGATGGCATTATGCTTGCAAGAGGAGTTCTTGGAAACCCTTGGTTAATTCAAGAAATCCTTGAAGATAGGGACATTTCAGTTACTCCTGTTATGAGAAAAGAAATGGCACTTCGTCATACAAAAATGCTAATTGAAGAACTTGGTGAAGAAAGAGCAATGGTTGAGATTAGGAAACATGTGATTTGGTACATCAAGGGTATGCCAAACAGTGCTAGAATCAGGGATCAAATAGGTAAGATAACAACTTTAGCTGAATTAATCAATGTTCTAGACGCTAATATAAAATAGCGATTTTAAGACGTTTATATCAATAATTATATATAACCACCCGAATGGGTGGTTATTTTTTGCTTAAAATCGATGCTTTAAAGAAAAGTATTGATATATAAAAATATGCTTAAATCCCATTAAATAAGGGGAAAATGGGATATTTTCCATTTTTGGAAATTGGCATATTTTTAAAGAAAAGTATTCATTTATATTGAAAAAGATGGTAAAAAATGGTATAATTATAATGTAAAGTTAGAAAGGAGGAACTACGATGAATAATGCTGAGATTAACTATTTAAGTAGCGAAAGCGTTTGCAGATTGTTTGCCATTGAAAAAGACAGAGATGTCTCATTTTATAATGGATATGAAATTAGAAAAAATAGATTAATTAAAGATCTAATTTCATTACTTGATGCAAAGAATGATAATTCTTTAAATAAAAAGAATTATTTCTCTACTTGTGAAGATGTTATCAAGATCAAAAAGAATTCAGCCTCTACTTCATTAGATGTTCTTTATAGAGTGAAAGTATTAAATATGATTTCTGCTAAAGAAATTATATCTAATCCTTTAACTTCAGATGTTTTAAAAGATACATTACAAAGAGGAAAGAAAGTGGAATTGATTATTTCTAATGCTAACAAAGAATTAAAAACAAATTTAACATTAGAAAAAGGTCAATCTTATAGTGAAATTTTAGATTTAATTATTAATGAAATTAATTCATCTGGTTTTGAATTAAAATCTAAACTTGTCTTTGAAAATAGAAAGAAAGTTGCTAGATTAAATATTAAAAGTAAACCAGGTAAACAATATGATTTTGAAATTTCATTAAGTGGTGATGAATTATTAAAAAATATGTTTAACTTTGATGTGATTTCAAATGCATCTGATTATGTATATGAAATTGCAGGTAAAAAATATAATTCAACTTCAAAAGATATTGATGTTTCTAAGTCATTATCTTTAACAATAGTAAATTTAGGTGATTCAGATATTATATCTACATTTGATATTGATGAAGTTGTAAAAGATTTAAATAAAGTTACAACATCTTATAATATATTACTTGATTATATGTGTGAAAATAAAAACTATACAGTTGTTTCAAAAGAATTAAAGAGAATCAAAGATTCTTTAAATTCTATAGTTTATGAATTAAGCACATTAGGAATAGATATTTCATTAAATTTAAGAATTTCTTTGGATAAGAAGAGAATGAAAAAGAAAATAATCCAAGATCCAACATTTGCTAAGAAATACATTAACAAAGAAGGTGGATTATTAGATAAATTATTATATTTAATGAAAACTTCATCAATTGATATGAGCCAAGTATCTAGAGATAATGACAAGAAAGCTATGGTTGTTAGTATGCTAGATAGAGTAAATGGTAAGACTATAAGCCATGAACCATATTTTATGATCGGTGATAATAAGTTAGAATAGATGATATAGTCATCAGTATTAAGTTGAAGAAAGATAAGAATTTTCTTATCTTTCTTTTTTATTGGTGTAAACAAATAAACCCCCGGTTATACCGGGGGAACCAGTT
>JAKSVV010000105.1 GCA_024407775.1 Clostridia bacterium | reverse complement strand
GGAAATACATAAAAAGAGGAATCATCATCGCAACAATCATAGCAATAACAGTATTTCTAAGAGTATATGGGATGGGTAACGGGCAATTCGAAGCAGGCAGTCAAATCGCAAATGGTGTGAAAGGAACAAATGGAGAACTCACAGATCCCGCATACAATCCAGATATAAGTTATTATTTGACAAACTTCCCCAACTTTATATCAAACTCACATACAATATTTGAATCAAATCCTGTCTTAGAATACCCTACCCCATTATCATTTGCAGTATTCGCATTATTATTTATAGGAATCGGATTTTGGTTATATGACAATAAATTAAAAGCTGAAAAAAGAGATGTGATTCCTGTTATACTAATTTTAATTGGCATTATAAGTTTTACAAGAGTTACCTCCGTAGCTACAACCTTATTAATTCTAATTGCTTTTTATTTAATTGGTAAAAATAGTGAACATAAAAATGAATTATTTATGTTAATATGGATACTGGCAAATGCAATATTTTTTAGCT
Organism: Clostridia bacterium; assembly: GCA_024407775.1. Classification (GTDB taxonomy): domain Bacteria; phylum Bacillota; class Clostridia; order Lachnospirales; family JAKSVV01; genus JAKSVV01. Next base: position 3,605 of record JAKSVV010000105.1, on the reverse strand, counting down.
ATCACATTATTAAAGTTAACCGATACATTCTTCCAATAGTTCCACCATTCATATTTTTCATATTGCTCGCAATAAACACCATTCCTGAACATATCAACATTAATAAAAATGTAATTCCGATTGTCCTAATCGCATTATTCGCAATTCAAGCTTTTGCATTCACAGCAACAGTTGAACCAACAAACAAATATCTTGCAACAGAAGAGATATCAAATTATATAATTGACAGTAATCCGGACTATGAAAATATGACCATTGGAGTTTACAACATAAGACCATACAGCTGGTGGATTGGTCCAAATACGATAATTCTTCATGCAGATGTCCCTGGAGAAATAGACCAAAGTAATGTTAGCTACTACATCTCACAAAGCAGAATAGATAACCTAAAAAATTTTACTGAAGTAAAAAATAGTGGTGGTTTACATTTATATGAAAACAATAATTTTTAAGTCAATAAAATCACTACAAAAAAATTATCTTTTTAACTATTTTTAGAAACATATATAATAAAAAAAATAAAAAAATAATATCATAAAAAGTAATTTAAGAGGATAATATGAAAGTTGTATGCTGTAAGAACTGTGGTGCAAAATACCAACTCGATGATGATGATGACATATCAACATTCGAGTGTTCTTCATGTGCAGGTGACTTAGAATACTTAGAAAACTATTCTAATGGAAAAGAATCTAATCAATCATTCGTTAGTTCAACAAAATATAATGATTCATACATTGTACAATGTCAAGAATGTGGACTGAAATACAAAATTAAAAGTAGTGACAGCATACTTGATTATGAATGCGACAGTTGTGGTGGATCTTTAAGATATTTAGATGATGAGATGAATAAAGAATTAGATTCATACCTTGAAGAGAGACATGCAGAGCTTCAAAACATTAGAAAAGAATCAAAACCTAAAGAACCAACATCTGAAGAAATAAACACAGAAGATAACACTCCCTCAATAAAATCGATTACTGATAAACTTGAAAATTTCTTTTCAGAAGAGCATATGTTGCAAATAGCAGATATTGAGAAAAAAGAAGAGGAAGAAATACAAGAACAGGTAATCTCAAAAACAGCAAGAACTACCATACCACAATCCGTTTTATCAAGATTTGGAAAAGAGTTTGCAACTCCCAAAACTGAAGATTATGACATCCTAAAAAATTTCCTTAAAACAGAATTTTTCAAAGGAATGGATGAATACTATCCAAAAGATAATAAACTAAAATCAAACAAAAGTTTTCTTGATAAAATTAGCTTAAAAGAACCTGATAACGGTGAATCAAAACCTGTCAAAAGTTCAATTATAAATAATAACTCAAAATTTAACCTTGAAAATTTTAATGTTGAAAACATAGAAAGTAACAATACAATCATAATAATAGGTGTAGTTATTTTTATTTTAAGCATAATTGAAGTTTTAACTATAAATAGTGGTATAGGAATTATTGCGTTATTTATTGGAGTAATTATTTTATGTTATGGAATTTATAAAACTAGAGATGTAAAACAAGATGAAGAAAGAACAAGAATAATCAGAGAACACTTGTTAAGTCTTCCAGAAGAGTTTTATGTATTCTACAATGTTAAAATCCCAACTTCCACTTCAGGCATTAATCATGTTGTTGTAGGTCCAACTGGAATTTATGCATTACTTTCACAAAAATATAATCCAAAACTTAGATTGGAATCAGAAAACGAAAATCTAAATTTAATTGGAAGCAGTGAATCTGAAGAAAATAAACTTGAAGAATTTTCAAGTTATGGGAATATGAGAAAATTTAGATACACTACAAAACAAGCAAAATTTTCACAAGATAACAAAGTTAAACAGAAAGCATTGAGTTTAGGTGAAGATTTAATAAACTTCCTCAATGAAAATAACATTAAAAATTGCTTTGTTGAACCATTAGTTGGATTCATAAACAATGAGGTCGTTGTTATAAATATGCCTTTAACTGATGAAGATTTATTTATTGAAGAATTATTAAATAAAATCCAAAATACTACCATTAAATTAGATTCTGAAACAATCGACAAATGTGCTGTTTTAATTAACAAATATTCTGCAGACTGTTCCTCAGAATTTTAATTTCTTTTTTTATTTATGATAACATATCATATTCTATTAAAGAACCTTTAGAAATATCCCTATTAGCATTTTTACCAATAATATCATCTACTTTTGATGGAGAAATACCCACTCCCGGCCTTTTAAAATCAATATTTGAATTATCAATTATTTCACCAGATTTAATATCCCTTTTTGCAACAATAGATTTTCTAACATTCCTTTTTGAAAAAGACTCACAAATTAAAGGTTGTTTATTTTTATAACCATTAATCTTAGACAATACATTAGCACTTAATCTAACAATACGTGCATCTTCTTCATCCATAGCGAATTCGTGTCCTTCAAATGACTTATCCAATGTGAAATATTTTTCCAGCACAACAGCACCATACTGGTATGCAGTTGTTAAGATAAACATAAAATTATCAGAAACTGTATAATCCGAGTAACCAACATCATAATCCTTGAATTGTTCTGAAAGATCTTTTATCATTAAAAGATTAGCATCTTCTAGTTTTGTAGGATATGATAAAACAGAATGCATTATAATAATTTTAAAATTAGAATTATCTTCTATACATTTAACAGCAGATTTAATCTCCCTTAAATTAGAAGCTGCAGTTGACAATAATATAGGTTTGTGTTTATTTGAAATATAATCAATAAGTGGAAGATTAGTTAAATCAGAAGAAGAGATTTTATAAACATCAACTACATCATTTAACTTATCCACAATTTCAATATTTGCAGGAGTTATAATAAAAACCAAACCTAATTTCTTACAATACTCCGCCAGCTCTTTATACTCATCAAAACTTAATTGATCAGTTTGATTTGAATCTTCTTCATATTTACAATGCAAATATTCAGAATCTCCAACATGGAAATTAACTCCATTAATTCCACATTCACTACATTTTTCAATTAAAAGTTTTGCAACTCGAAAATAAGATAACTCCTCTTTTTTAGCCAGATCATAGTAATTAAAACTAATTTCACCAATTAAAAAAGGATATTTATTAAATAGTTTCATAACATACCTCATTTATTCATTGCAAACTTCCTATACTCTTCTGTTACAACAGCACAAATATTTTCATAACCATGTTGCAAATCAATAGATTTCATTTTATTATGCATGTTCAACCTAAGATCATGATTATTAACTAATTCCAAGAATTGATTAACAAATTCCTGTTTTGTTAATGATTCAACATCACCAAGATTTAAAATTCCATTAGCACTATTTGCAAAAACATGAGAAGTTTCTAAATCATTTTGATAAACACAAATTGTAGGAACACCTAATGCGCAAGCATCATACATGATTTTACTTGCAGAAGTAACTAATATATCTGCTTTAAACATAAAATCGCTGACATTTGGAACATTTTGATAAATTTGAACTAAAGGATTGGATTCATAGTTAGATATAAACTGTTCAATATTCTCATATCCCCTACCTACTATAATATTTATTTTCATTTCATATGTAGTGGATAAAATTGCTTCTAAAAAC
>JAKSVV010000104.1 GCA_024407775.1 Clostridia bacterium | reverse complement strand
ATAAATTTTATGAATTTAATTTTATAAAAAATAATAACAAAAATTTTTAATGTTAATTAAAAAAGTAAAAACAAAAGTGGAGGACATAATATTGAAAAATTTTATTAAAGATTTTGGTATCTACGTAATTATCTTTGCACTTGTTTTAATATGTGTAAGCTTTACACAAAATGCAACAGATAATGCTAAAGTAGAAAAGAAAAATTATAATGATTTAATAACAGCTCTTGATGAAGGGATAGTTAGTAAATTACAAATTGAAAATAGTGAAAATGGAGTTAACGTTAAAGTTACTGCTTATATAAAAAATGAAGAAGTACAAAACGAAACTGCAGCAGAAAATACTGATACTCAAATTAATGTTGATGTAAATATTCCTGAAGATTTAAATAATCCTAATGATAAAGAAATCACAGCAAATGATGTAGCAAATGCAGTTCTTAATAAAGTACAAGATACATTAAAGAAACAAAATATAAAAGATAAAATAGTAGCAATTGTTCCTTCAATGTCATCATTCCAAGAAAAAGTTAATGAAGTATTAAAAGTTCATCCTGAAATGATCGTTGAAACAACAATTAAAGAAAACTATGATTGGGTATTTAATTTAATACCTATGCTTATAACAATTGCTCTTGCAATATTCTTATTCTCAATCCTTATGGGTCAAATGGGTGGCTCTGGTGGAGGAAAGATGAATTCTTTCGGAAAGAGTAAAGCAAGAATGTATAAAGATGACCTAAAAGATATAACATTTAAAAAAGTTGCAGGTCTTATTGAAGAAAAAGAAGAATTAACAGAAATAGTAGAGTTCTTAAAGAACCCTAAAAAATTCATAGATATGGGTGCTAGAATTCCAAAAGGAGTACTTCTTGTAGGTCCTCCAGGAACAGGTAAAACATTACTAGGAAAAGCAGTCGCTGGTGAAGCTGGCGTACCTTTCTTTAGTATATCAGGTTCTGATTTCGTTGAAATGTTCGTTGGGGTTGGTGCATCTCGTGTTAGAGATTTATTTGAAGAAGCTAAAAAGAACTCACCTTGTATTGTATTTATAGATGAAATTGATGCTGTAGGTAGAAAAAGAGGCGCTGGTCTTGGTGGCGGACATGATGAAAGAGAACAAACTCTTAACCAATTACTTGTAGAAATGGACGGATTCCAAGCTAATCAAGGAGTCATAGTACTAGCAGCAACTAACCGTGCTGATATACTTGATACTGCCTTAACAAGACCTGGAAGATTTGATAGAACAGTTTATGTTGGTAAGCCAGATGTCAAAGGAAGAGAACAAATCTTAAGAGTACATGCTGCTAATAAACCAATTGCAAACAGCGTAAACTTTGAAACAATAGCTAAAACAACAGCAGGTTTCACTGGAGCAGATCTAGAAAACTTAATGAACGAATCTGCAATCATTGCAGCTAAGAGAGAAAAGAAAGAAATAGATATGAAAGATATCGGTAAAGCTTTTGTTAAAGTAGGTATCGGTACAGAAAAGAAATCAAAAATTATTTCTGAAAAAGAAAAACGTATGACAGCATATCACGAAGGTGGTCATGCAATCTTACATTATGTACTTAGTGAAATAGATAATGTACATTCAATTAGTATTATCCCAACAGGTTTTGCAGGTGGTTACACAATGCCATTACCTAGTGAAGATAGACAAACATTAACTAAAAAATATATGGAACAAGAAATATGTGCATTACTTGGTGGTCGTATCGCTGAAAGCTTAAAGATGGGTGATATAACAACAGGAGCAAGCAATGACATTGAAAGAGCAACAGCCATAGCAAGAGAAATGGTTACAAAATACGGTATGAGTGATAGACTTGGACCAGTTAACTATGATACTGAAGATAATGAAGTATTCATAGGTCGTGACCTTGGTAAAACAAAGAACTATGGTGAAGATATAGCTAGAGTAATAGATGAAGAAGTAAGAAGAATCATTGAAGAACAATATATCATAGCAGAAAAGATTCTTAAAGAAAACGATGCTATCTTAGAAAGAGTTCGTAAAGAATTAGTAGATAGAGAAAAATTAACAGGTGATGAATTCGATATGATTATGAAAGGATTAGATTTACCTGAAAAAATCATTGAAATAGATGATGAAGTAAAAGAAGATGATCTTGATGTATTTAACCCAGATAAACAAATCTCTCTTGATGATGTAGAAACAGAAAGAGTTAAGAAAGAATTTGAAGAAGAATCTGAAAAGATTAAAAAAGAATGGGAAGAAATAAATAAACAAATGCATGAAGATAATAAAAATAATGATAATAAAGGAGAATAAGAAATGAGAAAATTTTTATTAGGACTTTTCGCTGTTATGATGAGTATTTCTCTTGTAGCATGTGGAGCAGAAAAAACAAATGAAGAAGTAAAAGACGTTGAAGAAACAGAAGAAGCTAAAGAAGAAGCTGAATCTGAAGTAGTATTTGATGGAGACAAAGTTGTAGTAGACGGAGTTGAAGTACAACTTGGTGGTAAAATGGTAGGATCAGACATAGTAATTTATGAAAAAGCTAAATTAGAAAGTGGTAAAGAAGTTTTATCAGAAGTAAAATACATCTATAATGGTGAAGAATTACAAGATGTAACAGTTGTTATGCACTGCCCAGATAAAGAAGTAGTTAAAGAAATGCAAGATGAAATCGCTACAGTTGGTGGTAGTGAAGCTGATCTTGAATCAGTTAAAGTAAACGGAAACGATGTATCATACAAATTAAAAGCATCATCTGTTGAAGAAATGAAAGCAGTACCAAAGGCAATGCTTGCTGAAATGTTTGTAAAATAATAAATAACATAGAATAAATAATTATTAAATATAAACCTAGGAATGTGATATTTCCTAGGTTTTTTAATACTTAAATATATATAAATATTTATAAATATATTATTTACAAAATATGGCATGGATGATATAATAACCCTAGATTTTTGCTATATTATATAGCACTAGTAACCAAAAAAACTAAACACAAGGCTAATAAGGAGAACAGATTTCATGAACAAGTATTTAGGATGGGCAATTATGCTAGTAGCAATTCCAGCAATCTATGCATCAGTCACAGCTTTTATAGCTGGAGAGATTGGATATGGCATTCTTTATATTGTAGGAACTTATGCTACATTGAGATTTGGTTATGAAGTAAGTTGTGATACCACAACATAGTTTAAAAGCTCGGAATTTCCGAGCTTTTTTCATGCCTTTATATAAAATTAAAGCATTTATAAAACATTTGTAAATTATTTACAAATTATAGAGAGCGTGATATAATAGCGCTAATAAATTTGCTATAAATAAACTATATAGCACTAATTGTTGTAAATATTTATGTAACTATTAAAAATGTTTTTATCTTTTGGGAGATAACAAGTAATGAAGAAAATTATTTATGCAATATTATTTATTGTAACAGCTTTAAGTATTTTTATTATCTTAAGACCTCTTTGTGAAGATTACTTAAGAACAAATAAGTATAATGATGATAAGGATTACATTAGATATGTATATGATACTGCGCTAAATAATAGCAGCGTGTTTGATATATGTAGTGTTGAAGAAAAAGATGATTCATTAGTCATTGATGTTAGTGATACGTTAAACAACTACATTGTACACATCGAAACAGATAGATACGGTGACATCATAGATGAAGAAACATACTCTTTAAATTTAAAAGAGAATGATAGCATCATAAATCTTTCAATCATCATATCATTATTCTTTGGACTTATTGCAGCAACACTTTTTATAGGCATAATATCATGTGTCTTAGTTTTCTTTGAAGATGACGAAGATTATATTTATGATTATGCACTTAGTAAATCAAAGGTTTAAAAAGAGGGACTTATAATGCGTGAAATTAGAGCAGTGCTTTTAATTATGGTTTCAATTTTCGCATCATTATTTCTTGGATATTTTATATGTGTTGACACACTCCCCCACTTAAAGAAGTGGGGGATTCTTTTTTTGCAATCAAAATTCAATTATGCGCCATAAGTTTATTTCACCTTATACATTCATAATATATAGTTTGATTATTCATAAGAATCATTTTGGCATAGCTATGACTATTCAAAACTATTTATATGCCTAGGTCGATGTCGGAACCTATTTTTACTTTTTTACTTTTGTTTATTGTTAATTTTAATTATATTTTAAAATCCAAAACTAAGTGGATGTTTTCCATATATTCTATTTATATCTTTA
>JAKSVV010000103.1 GCA_024407775.1 Clostridia bacterium | reverse complement strand
AGCAGGTGGTAACACAGAAGGTGGTATGAACCTTGGTAACCTTATGAAAACATATCTAACAAAAGGTATCAGCGTTATTGGTGCAACAACTTATGACGAATATGATAACTTAAAAGACGATGCTGCTCTTGCAAGAAGATTTGGTATCGTAACTATTGATGAACAAGAACCAGAAGTAGTTAAATGGATCTTATCTCAAGTAAAAGAAAATTACGAAGACTTCCACGGAGTAAAAGTAACAGATACATTACTTGAAGCAATTGTAGAAACATTTGACCAAAAGAATTACAATACAGCAGGAATAGATTATGCTAAAAATGCACTTGATTCAATTACAACAATCATGGAAATGGATCATGTATCACAATCAGAAGCATTTGCAGAATTTATTGCTTCACAAAACTATGATAAAGAAGAAAACAATGACTATGTAAAGAAAGAACACATAGGATTTGGTCTTGAAGAAGAAAAAGAAGTTAAATTAAATAAAGATGGTAGTGTTGATGAAGAAATAGAATTTTCACCAGAAGTTAAAAAATACATCGACATATTAAAAGCAGAAGAACAAGCAGAACTTGCTAAGATGATTGCTGAAAGTGAAGGATCACTTGATGAATTAATATTAGATGTAACTGAAGAAGATGAAGACGAAGAAGCAGCACTATAATATTATGCGTAAAAAATAGATGAGGAAAACAAAATGGGAAAGAAATTAAATTTTAATGTAGATGAAAAAGTACTAGTAACTAATCAATATTTCATTGAACAAAAAGAATTATCAATGCCAGTTTATGCAACGGTCATTGAAGTAATTGATTATGCAGGAAAAGTACGTATAGAAGATCATAAAGGTGATAGATACCTAATAGATGCAATATATCTTGAAGAAGATACACTAGATATGACACAAATAAATAGTGAAGATGGCACAAAATTTGATATGGATAAATTTATCGAAGAAAAAGATGATGAATTATCAAAACAAGATAAAACTATTAAATGGTATATGTATGCAATGCATCATAGTCTTCAAAGTGATAATAAAAAATTAGCTCGTTATACAAGAGATAAAATTGAAAACGAACTATATATGGAAAATGATGAAAATGTTAGAATTATAAATGAATTAAATTTAAGAAGAGCATTTGAAAAATATTATAATACTATGACTGATATTAATGATGATTTATTTGACTCAAGTGAAATAGATGATGAAGAATTTCAAGATAGATATAATAAATTAGAAGACATAAGAGATCTAATAGATGCCATACTAGAAACATACGGAATATTCCAAGAAATTAAAGATAATAAAAATCAAAGAGAAAGATTAGAAAAAACATATCTAGAATCACAAATAAAAGCAGCAAGACAAAAACAAAGAGATCCATTACAAGATCTATTTGCAGCAATCATGCAAGATCCAGAATTCCAAAAAGATATGCAAGCAATGAGAGACGAACAACAATCTCAAAGTGCCGGAAGATATATGAAGATAGATAAAGATGGTAAACTAAGAGAAATGACTGATGAAGAAATTAAAGAGTTTGAAGAAAAGAAGAAACAAAATCAAACTCAACAAACAGGACTTATGAATAAACTTTCAACTCAAGTTAAAACTCCAAAAGAAATACCAGATTGCTTAACAGATATGACAGCACTAGCAGCTAAAGGTAGATATAATGAAATCATAGGTAGAGAAGAAGAAATAGATTCAGTATCAGAAACATTAGCAAGAAAAGAAATAAGAAACCCATTACTAATTGGTAAACCAGGTGCAGGTAAAACAGCAGTAGTTGAAGAATTAGTAAAGAGAGCATATAACGGTGAAATACCTCACTTAAAAAATAAGAGATTCTATGAACTTAGAATGAATGACTTAGTAGCAGGTACAATGTACCGTGGACAACTAGAAGAAAAATTACAAAATGTAATGAAAGTTCTAGAAGATGATCCTAATGTTGTACTATTTATAGATGAAGTACACATGATAGTACAAGCTGGTTCAACAGCTAATGATAAGAACGATGTATCAAATGCACTAAAACCATACTTAACAAGTGAAATCTCAATCATCGGTGCAACAACATTCGATGAATATAGAGCAACATTTGCAAACGATGGAGCATTAGCAAGAAGATTTAATCCAATAGCTATTGAAGAAAAATCAAAAGAAGAATCAATAGATATTATATGTAAAGTAAAACATAGATTTGAAGAATATCATGGAGTAGAATTATCAGAAGACATGGTAAGAAGAATTATAAATGAAATAGAAGGAAGAAAATCTGATAACTCATTAATAGCAGGAGCCTTAACTGCTGTTGATACAATATGTACAAAAATGAAAATCAAAAACCTAACAGAAAAACAAGCCTTTAAAAAATGGACTAACGAAGTAGTAACTAGTGTAGATAGAACAAATAAAGGTGGAAAGACACAAAACATAGGATTTGATTTTGGAAATGATTTAGATGAAGAAGACAACTTAGATATATTAGATCCAGATGAATTAGATGAATTAGATGGAACTCTAGAAGAACAAGAAGATTGTTCAAAAGTAATTTATCTAGAAGGAAAAGATTATCTAAAGATAGAACAAAAAGACGATGTACTAGTTAATTTAATTCATGATATAGCAAAAGCTGAATTAGAGGAAGAAGAAGCTGAAGAAGAAGCTGATGAAGAAATCGAAGAAGAAACAGAAGAATTAGAAGAAGACATCGAAGAAAATGAAGAAGAAAATGATGATGATGAAACATTAGAATAATCTTCAAAAAAAGTATTAATAAGATTTGAACAGACCCTTATATATTTTTTATACACCTGTTTATACAGGTGTATTTTTTTATGCATATAAATTATCTTTATGTAAACCTAGATGGAAATTTTTTATAGGAAAGTATTGGAAAGCACGATAAATAAAGGGATAGCAGGATCTAAAAAAATAAAAAAATTTTAAATTTACCCCTAAATATTTCTAAACTCTGCCGATATATATAATATAACAAATAAAACATAGAAAAAATTTAGTAAGTAATATAAGGGGTCTATTATATTTGTTATGAGTATAAATGATATAGGTGAATAGAATTATAAGGTAATAGTAGTAGGTTGATGTAGGTAAATAAACTTGAAAGGAAACTATTAATGAACGAAGCTAAACACTATGAAGACAGAATTAATGATATTTACGTAGATTTCTATAAGATTGATACAAACTTTAATAATGCATTTAACGTAGCCATAGATGAAACACTAGAACTAAATGATAGAGCTTATGATAGAATCCTTAATGATGTAATAACATTGGATCTTAGTAAGGTAGAAAAGCTTTGTAATCTATTATAGATTAGCATTTATAAAACTATTATTAATAAAAATTTTATAAGTAAATATTATAATTATCAAAGTAAAACAAAGTAAAAAGTAAGAAAGTATAGTATAAATCACGTTTATACTATATTTTTTTGCGCAAAAATAATATAAAAACAATATAAATTTATATATAAAACATGTATAAAATAAGCCATATAAAACTTGTTTACATAAGCCTATTTGGAAATATATAACATATGCACTTATAACCTTTTATTTATCAAATAAATTTATGTTAAAAAATCTTAAATTTGTTTAAAAAATTTATTGACATATTTAATGTTATTTGGTAAAATAAATAACTGTATGTTGGGTTTATACGCCTAGCATAAAAAAATAAGGAATGTACCTTAAATAAAGGGGGACATAAAATTGGATATTAACGATAATCCATCTTTGCCATCCGCGAGAGTCGCTGGATATAAGCAAACGATAAGAAGTATCGAAAATGGTAAGGCAAAACTAGTATACATCGCAAAAGATGCAGACCGTCGCCTTATTCAAAAACTAAAAGACGTTGCAACAAGCTATAACGTGAAATATCAAATGGTTGAGTCAATGATTCTTTTAGGACAAATGGCAGGATTAAAAATAGAAACAAGCGCAGCTTGCACTCTAAAAGAAAACTAAATACTAACTGCCACATTAAACTTGATAAAAATGTATAGCATTTTTATATAGATATTGCGTGAAAGGAGGAAAAAAGTAGTGCCAACATTTAATCAATTAGTTAGAAAAGGAAGAAGCGTTTCAACAAAGAAATCAACAGCTCCAGCTCTACAAAAAGGTGTTAATACTTTACATAAAAAAGCATTTAATCAATCAGCACCACAAAAAAGAGGAGTTTGCTTAGTTGTTAAAACAGATACACC
>JAKSVV010000102.1 GCA_024407775.1 Clostridia bacterium | reverse complement strand
CTTGTTATTAATGCAAAAAAAGAATACTGTCAGGTAAACAACATTTCAATGTCAGAACTTGAAGAAGATCAAACACTTTGCCGTAAGATTGAAAGACAAACTGAAGAAGCAATGAAGAAACAGTTTGAAACAAGAAAAGAAAATGATGAAAAGATAAATGAAAGACAAAAAGAATATCAAGACATCATTAAATCTTTCAACAGCGGTGATGTTCGTCTTATGACAAGAGGAAAGAATGGTTTTGAAAGAAAGGATGATGCAACATTTCGTCTTTCAAGACTTATGAATATCCGTAATCAAATAATTCAACTTCTCGGTGGAGATGATCCAGAACATTTGTATACTATTTTTGGTACAAGAAATGTTGAAAGACAAAATGAATACATTGCTCAGCTTATTGATACTTTCATGAAACAAAAAAATAATTATGAAGGTAAGAAAGCAGTTATTGAAGAAGTTAAATTTGTCTATGATGTAGATTTAACAAAATCAAAGAGTGATGATAGTAGTGAAGAGGCAAAAGAGGAAGTTTCAGAAAAAACTTATGCCTGGGTTCTTGTTGCTACAGAAGTTGAAGTGTATGACAACAAAGAAGATGAAGTATATAGAACAACCTATGTTGCTTCTGAAAATTGTCATAGTGAAACAGGTGAATACATTTGGAAAGATGGACCTTATGAAAGAGCAACATTTACTGCTACATTTGATTCACCTCCAAAAGTAATTCATGCTGATGAAAAATTCTCATTGCATCATTCACTTAGTTGCGAAGGAGATGTAACTACTCATTTCTTTACTGCTTCAAGTTGGTATAAGCCTGAAAGTCCCGAGGTTCATCTTGGCGGAACTACTGGTAGACCTAAGTTTTCGAATGCCGATGGAATAGCTTGTTGTGATAATGGTTCATATGAAGGTGGTCTCAGATTTGAAGAGTACACTGTTATAGGATCACTTGGTATGGGCGGTAACGAAGGAGATAGAACAGGTATTTTCTATTGTGGTTGCGGTGCTGATACAAGATGGATTTATGAATGGCAAGCTATTGATTAATAGTTATTTAGTTATTTACAAATGGAGGAGGAATTTTTAATTCCTCCTCCATTTTTTTGTGTATTTACATTTTATTAAAAAAATAAATTTTAGTAAAAAAATAAAAATTTTTTCATATTGATACGACACTTATTGTTGCAATTTATAACTTTTCTAATAATGAGCAAAATGACTTGCAATTTCACTTTTGTTTGTTAACATATACTTATTATAATAAAAATTGGAGGAGTTTATGACAAAAATAAAAAGAATAGTATCATTATTGTTAATCTTTACTATGGTTGTAAGTTTATGCTCTTGTGGAAAGAAAGAACAAGAATCTTATGAAATTAGTATGAAGAAAACAGATAATCAAATTGAATTTGAAGGATACGCAACAGATATAATTAATGAATACATTTTAATTAGATCTGAGATTGCAAAACTAATAGAGAGTGAAAATCTTGCTAGTGATAAAGAAGGATTACAAAGTAAACTTACTTTATTACAAGATAGATGTGATAAGCTTGAACTTGCTCTTGATAATTTAATTATTACTTGTGATATTATTGCAAGTGAAACGGGTGATGCAAATATTTTAGATAATACAAAACTAAGTTTAGATAATGTTGCATATGCTGCTGAATCTAGCCAAAGAGTTAAAGAATGGGCTGAGGAAATTGTTGGTGCATTTGATAAGTATCCACAAGGAAAGCAAATCAAGGGTCTTGCAGCATATTTAAAAACAGATATGCAAACTGCTAAAAAACAATTTGATCTTGCTAATGACATTTTAAAAAATGAATATGAAAATGATGAACAATTTGCTCAAGATATGATTGATAGTTTTCAAGTTATTCAAACAACAACAAAAGTTCAACTTTGTATTTGTGGTGCAGCACTTGGTAATCCAGAAAGCTTAGCTGAAACAGGTGCAATACTTCTTAACGGAGTAGACACAGTAATAGGTTTCTATTCAACTGGTGCTGAAATAATGCTTGGAGAAAATGATAATGTTACATTAACATTTAATAAAGCAAAAGATTTCATAGCACCTATATCAAGTATCACAGGTCTATTAACTTTAAGCGGTGCTAAAACTCATGAAGCATTAGATTACATTGGCAACTCTGTTGTTGATTTTATGTATGAAGGAAAGATTCTTGGCGGGTCACTTCATTTAGATAGAAAAGAAGAAAATGTAAAACTATTTGGAATAGAAGTTCTAGATTGTAAAGAAGATAAAAGAGAAGAAACAATTAAAACTAAATTAGCTGAGCAAGGAATAAATGCTCCACTAACAGAAGATACTGTTAAACCAATTAGTGAAATTACAAATGAAAAAATTAATTCACTTACTCCACAAACAAAGATAGAAGAAATACCAAGTAAGTTAGAAGAACTAAATGAAAAAATTTCATCTAATAAAAATACAAATGAAAATACTTCTGCAAATATTAAAGAAGAAGTTAAAGGTGATACAGAATTTAAATTAAATGTTAATCAAATGATGTATGAAAATCGTAAGCAATATGGTAACAGAATGTATTCAAGTTTTGAAGAACTAATTTATTATGCATTTATATATGCAGGTGGTTTTGATGTATATAAATATGGAGATGGATATGCATTCGACATAAAAGGATATGAAGAAAGTTCTAACGAAAATGATACTACAGTTACAGCAACTGTACCCGATATGAAATTTGTAGGAACAAAATTTGAAGCACAAGATGGTAAATACGTAAGTACATTTAATTTATCTTCACCTATACAAGTTAAATATCATGTTGATTCAGCAAATCCTGATAATGTTAGTGATCATGTTTTAACTATTGATTCATTTGAACTTAAAGTATATTCAAATGATAAAAAGATTAAAAATAAAACTGAATTAAGAACTAGTGCTAAAGCAATAGGAACAAAAGTTGATACAACAAGATCTACATCTTATACAAATAATACATCATTTACATTTAGTTCATATTTAAATAAGATGACATATATTAAATAATAATATTATAAAAAATAAGACTTTTTGAAGTCTTATTTTTTTATAATATTATTGCTTAGATTTCACTTTCATGATATAATGTGCTCACATTATTGAAATGAATAACATTTCACTGAAAATTTAATATTGTATTATTGTTTTATTTTGTTACTATTAATGTGTAATAATAATGGCATGAGGAGGCCGATATAATGAAGAGTATTACAAAAAGTGAGAATGGAACATACAGATGGTATTATGAATTTAATATGCTAAAGAATCCTATGGTGATAAGAACAGTTTTTAAAATATTCTTTTATATCCTTTTAGGACTTTGTGCATTTTTAATTCTCCTTGATATCATCGAAGGTAATTTCGGTGTCACATCATTAATTGAAACTACAAAGGCAATGGGAATTACAGCAGGAATTCTTTTTGGATTATCAATCATTTCTTATTTTATTCTTGCAGGTATATATGGTTTTAAATACTGCGTACTTTTTGAAATGAATGATGAAGGTATTAAACATATTCAAATGGAAAAACAATTTAAGAGGGCAAAAGCACTTGCATGGGTAGAAGCTATTGCTGGAATGGCAAGCAAAAATGCAACTCTTGCAGGTTCTGGATTACTTGCTGGAACAAAGAATCAACTTACAACAGATTTTGGCAAAGTTAAAAAAGTAAAGGTTATCAAAAAACATAACACAATAAAAATTGATGCACCTTTTAGTCATAACCAAATTTATGTTTGTGATGAAGATTTTGATTTTGTTCTTAACTACATTAATGAAAGAACAAAGAAGTAGGAGTGATATTATGAAGAAAAAAATATTTACTATTTGTATTATCATGCTTCTTTCATTAGTACTTTGTTCGTGTTCAGGTAATGATGCAAAGAAAAAAGAAAAGTTCATTCAAAGTTTTGAACCAGAACTTACAACTTACTTTACTGAGTTTAGTAAAGAAGCATGTGATGTAGTGCCTTATAAAATAACACCCGGTGCTGAATACATTTCACCTGATGATCTTAAAAATAGTAATCCTTCATTTGAAAATTATCTGAATAATAAAAATTTTTTCTTTAAGATTGGATTCGCAAAAGAAAATGATTGCTATACAGATGAAGAAATCAATGACATGATTAAGAATGCAATTGATAATAATTTATCTATTGATTTTTATTTTGATAATGATGATTATACAATTTATAAGATAAGAAATGATGGTGTAACTATCGATATGGTGACAGGTAAAGATGGCGGATTATATCATGAAGTTATCGACTACAAT
>JAKSVV010000101.1 GCA_024407775.1 Clostridia bacterium | reverse complement strand
CTCCTATTAAATTTATATAAGCAAGTTCTACCACCTGCTAAATAAAGCTCTATTTAGTTTCTACCAACTAAAAAAGAGACAGTTCTACCACCATCTCTAGTTCAAGCTTAATTTCAATTTTGCTTTAGCTTTTGCTAATTTTAATGCTTCATATTTTGCTTTTTCTTCTTTAAATTCTTCTTCACTTCTAGCAAATACTTCTGTTGTATCATAGAATGGTACATCAACTATTGCTACATCATAAAGTTTATCAATGCCTTTAATTGTTCTAGTATCAGTTTCATAATTCCAATCTTCATCTGATACAGTGAAAGCAAATGACATTTTATCTAATAATCCTGCTCTAACCATTTTATAAATATCTTTATTTGTTGAAGTATCAATTAATGTTGCTTTAATCTTTAATCCAATATCATCAACATTTAATTGTAATGAATGATTACGAGTTCTTGCTAATATTAAATTAGTATCAGAATGATTATATTTTAAACATACGTCACTCATATCACAAATATCAAATGCATGTTTGTCTATTATTTCAGTAAATCCATGAGTTGCTGGTGAATCAAATTTAACAGCATAACCTTCTACTATCATTTCTTCATTTTGTTCATCTGCTCTCATTTCTAACATTCTAACTTCTTTACTCATCATTACCTCCCTCATCATTTCCTACTTGATATTCATCTGCTAAGTTACTATTTACATAGTTTAATGATTGTAATCTCTTAGCACCTTCTTCTCCACCAATTGGTGGCATATCTAATACTGCTCTAGCTTCATCTACTGTGTAAATTCCTAAAGCACCTAATTGACTAATTAAATTAATCTTTGTTTCTGTCTTAGCATATTTAATTCTTTCAACACTAAATATGATTCTATTACCAGCTTTAATAGCTTCTTCTCCAAATATCTTTGTTGTAAATTCTTGTTCCATTTGAATAGCTATTGGTTCTAGTACAGATTCATAAAATGCATTCCATTGATCTGGAGTGAAACTAGAATTAATTATGTTTTCATTTACTCCAAAATATTTATAGATACTATTATCTAAATAAGATAATTGACTATCTGATAAAGTAATTGGATCTAATTTTACTGGTGTGAAATCTGCTTTAGCATCTAATGAAGCTATTCCAGATTCATTTTCCATATTTAAATAATCTGTTACAAAAGAATCTTTATATTTTTTCATATCAGATTCTTTTAAAATACTATTAGAGAATTTTAAAATACCTCTTAAAGAAGCTGTTGACTTAACAGCATTTTCTATTCCTAGTCTTGCTGTATTACTTGTTGCTACACTTCCTTTTAATCCTCTATTACTATCTCCAAATATTTCATGATTTTGATAGTTATTTCTTAAATGAATTAATTCTACATAAGGTAATTCATAAGTTTTATTGTTTACAAATGTAAATCTTAAAAATATTGTTCCTTTTGTATCTTCTAGTAATTCATACTTACTAGATGTAATAGGATAAAATCCTTTTATCATTCCTTCTTTATCTCTATCAATATAAACAAATGAGTTATTATTCATTAGTAAATTTGATACTATCTTATATAAGAATTGAGAAGGAACATTGATTGGATTTGGTTTATATTGTAATAGATAATTAATATCACCATTAATTTGATATATTTTAGTTGATTTACTAACTTTATCCATCACGTATTTTTTATGATGCATTTCAAACTTAGAACAATGTGTTGCTATTGCTCTGATACAACTTTGAACTGCAATACTATCCTCTATTTTTGAAGGATAGAATACTGGAGTATAATCATTAAGCATTTGTAATCTTTGATGTGTACTCATTTTTTGTTTATCAACTTTAAAAATGTCTTTGAATAAACTTTTAAATTCCATTACTTATTCCTCCATGAGATTTTCTAAATCACTTATGTGATTAAGCATTACAGTGTAAGCAATTATTAATGATACAGCACCATCAATTCTTGCTCTTTGCTGTTTTCCTTTTACAGGTCTTATATTATCATTCTCATCCCTATTAACTGCAGTGTTAGTTAAACACCAATGCAGAACTGGATTTTGATTATAATTAACTTTGTTTTCTATCAAATCAGCTTCTAATTGCTTCATAGGATTAGACATAGTTTTTGCACCTTGTCTTACTTCTTCCATATCAAATCCATAGTTTTTCATTTCTTCTACCCAATAATTTGAGTTCCATGGATCGTAACCTACCCAAACAGGTCTTATTTCAAAATCATTAATAAGTTTTATAAACCAATTAGTAACTGCAGAATAATCTACTTTAGCACCAGGGCATAAAGTAACTAATCCTCTTGATGACCAAATATCATAAGGTATTTTATCTTCTTGTATCTTTTCTTCTAACTTAGCATCTGGTATAAAATATTGCTGAAGTACATACACCATATTATGTTTTTTAATAATACATGTTGCAGCAGTAAGGTCAGTTGTAGAACTTAAATCGACTCCAGCAACACCATAATTATCTCTAATGTCATCCATTTCAAAAGTTAAATCATTTGCTACATCTTCATAACTTAACCAATGATCATCACTATTCATTCTGATATTGAAATCTTTACATAGTAAATTTACTAATTCATTAGGATTTGCTTTTGCTCTTTCGACTTTATCTCTTAATGCATCTTTAGATTTAATAGTTCCTATTGCTGGATTTGCTTTTTCCCATGCAACTTCATCTATCCATTCATCTTTCTTATCTAGTTCATAGATTATAGGCAATAATGTATAATCTTTTACTGCTCCAGATAATACTTGAGATGCATATTCATATTCATTATCAAATACATTATCTCTAACTGTTCCCATTGTTGAAGTCTCTAAAAACATTGGTTGTTCTCTTGCTGACATTGAGTCATACATAACATCCATTAAGTTTTTATCTTTCCATGCATGAACTTCATCTGCTACTACAAATGATGCATTAAGACCATCAAGTGAGTTAGAGTCAGATGCTAATGCTAATAACTTAGATTCTGTTCTATCAAAAAAGATGCCATTAATTAGGCATCTACATCTCTTACTTAAAGCTGGTGATTTTTGTATCATCTTCTTTGCTTCTTCCCAAACAATTTTTGCTTGGTCTTTTTTAACTGCTACACTATAACATTCAGCACCATGTTCTCCATCTTTTGTTAGATGATATGTACTAAGTCCAGAGTCAACTGTTGACTTACCATTCTTACGTGCTACGAATAATAGTATTTTTCTAAATCTTCTTAGATTTGTGTCTTTATCAATAAATCCATAAGCTGCTTGTATGAATGCCTTTTGCCATAGTTCAAGTTTAATAGGTTTACCTGCCCACTTACCTTTACTATGTTTGCAGAAACGTTCAATAAATTCTATTGGTATCATTCCTCTTTCTTCACTAAAAATAAATGTATGTTTAACATTCATATCTAGATCTGCATCATATATTTCTACTTCTTTTGGATTATCAATGTCATCAACTAATTGTTTATAAATTGATTTTACTTTATTACATACTCTATCTGGATTTTTTTCTATCCAGCACCAATACTCTTTAACATAGTTCATTATAATCCGAAACTATCAAAACCATCATCAATATTTATATTTTGTTTTAGTAAAGCATCCATGATTAATTTACAATAACCTTGAAATACTTTAGCATAACTAACATATTCTTTTAGAGCTGGATTAGATACTTCAATTTCATGAGTATGTTGATTCATTGTAACCTTTATACCTTTTTGGTCAACATCTTCTTTCAACTTGATCATAGTTTTCTTAGTCCAAATTGCTTCTTCAATTTGAGTTAACAAAACAGCATCACTATTACTTTCTGATTCTTTGATGTTTTGATAAAGTGTTTCTAATTTATCTAAAGATATATCTACAATTTTAACTTTTTTTGTTTTTGTAGATGTTGATTTTCTTTTGGTTTTTTCTGCCATTTTTGACCATTCCTTTCTCAAAGGGTGGGGGGTCATATGTGAGACACGCAAAATTTGAAAGCCTTTGTCTCGATTTTCCACCTGGTGCTTATTTTAGTTGATACCGGGGGGAGTGAGTGCTAAAAGTCTTTTAATTTCTTTGCTTTGTTCTGAATTTTTATTACTTTTTAAATTGCCATGCTCGTCAAAAGAATAAGTTATGTTGCTAAAGTGTTCATTGTTATGGCAATCATGACAAAGTAATTCTAAGTTATCCCAATTTAAAGTTATATTAGGATCATCAATGTTGTTTGATGTTATGTATTCCTTATGGTGAACATATGTTCCTGGATTACCACATCTCTCACATAGTCCATACCTAGATAGTATGAATCCCTTTCTACATTTCTTCCACTCTACTGATTGATAGAAAGCATAAACCTTAGGATCATT
>JAKSVV010000100.1 GCA_024407775.1 Clostridia bacterium | reverse complement strand
ATCTTTTCCGTTAACTTTCATAATGTCACTTCCAAGAGTGATTTCAATCTTTGTAGCTCCTCTTGTTATAACAACGTAGTTAGGATTCTTTTCAGACCATTCTACTTTTGCTCCTAAGTTTTCTGCAACGAATCTAATAGGAAGCATTGTTCTATCGTTTCTTATTACTGGAGCAACGTCAAGGTTAGATCTCTCTCCATCAACACTTGCTTCTGTTGATCCAATATTTAGAGTAATTTCTCTATTTTTGTATGATACAAGAACATCAACGTTACTTGCTGGTTGTTCGAAGCTATATGTTCCGTCTTCATTCATTGTTACAGGAATTTCATTTCCGTTTTTATCTACTACCTTAACGCTAGCAACTTTTCTTCCTTCTTCAGGAACAATTGTTCTTGTTGAACCTTTCTTTCCTGATCCAGTAATTTTTTCTGTTGTATCTTTAGAGTCTGTAGCTTTATATTTTTTTGTTTTATGTGTTGTTTCTTTTGGTAAAGCTTTAACATCTACAATATCTGTAAATGTTTCAAACATATTTCTTACAAAGTAATAAATATTACAAATATATTTTCCGTCTTCAGGATTTTGAATATATGATTTTGTTTCTCCAGGAACATTTCTATATGAACTACCATTAGATATATTAATAGACGTAATACTACAGTTCGTCATTAATGAATTCCAATATATTTCTATGTATTTTTTTCCATTAACGTCTTTAATATATTCTTCTTTAATTTTTAAAGATGTTGTTCCATTGTCTTTATTTTTATCAAATGCTGCGCCGTTTACATCATTAATATGAGCATTAAATAAGTCACTAGCTGCAAATAATGTTACTATATCTCCATCCATTAATTCATCACTATAAATACCTATTTTTCCTGCATATTGAAACATACCAGAAGAAGTACCCAATATTCCAGAAGAAAAATCAGAACTTTCTAATGTTTCTAGATTATCATCATTACTATATACAAAATATTTTTCATCTGCATCTTTATATATTACTTTTTTATTAAGATCAGCAAGTACAGATCTATTTGTATCAAGTATATTTATATCTACATTTTTAGGTTCTATTTCTTCATATTTCATCCATTGATAACTATATGGATAAAAATCCATTGTAGCAGCATCAGTAAATTTTACTGCATAATGATTTTCTTCACTAATAGGTTCTGCTAATGTAAAATCTTCAAGTATGTAGAAAATTAAACAATCACTATCTAATACAATAGAGTTACCATTAATGAATTCAGTTATCATTCCACCTTCATCATCACATGGTACTAATACTCTTCCATTGAATACATATACATAATCATCTTTATCATATGTAGGTTCATCTTCATCTTCTTCACCTTCAATACTGTATACAGTAAAGTATGTGTATTTTAATTCTTCCATTTCTGTTGCTTCATATAGAGGTGCTAAAAGATCTTCATCATCTATATCATAGAAATCATCTGGAATACTACTAAATGGTTCACATATGTTATAAGCAAAACATGCAACTTCTTTAGTTGTATCTTGTGGCATAGTAATATGCATTAATTCATAACTATCCATTTGAGTAGCAAATTCTGCTGTTGTTCTATATGATAATTTTAATGTATAAGTTTGTCCTGGTGTTAAAGCATTTTGACATTTAAATTGATAAACACCATATTTTCTATTAGCACTAATAGATGCGTCTCCTATTTTAGATCTATCTGTTATGCTAGGATTTAATACTCTTACATCTCTAGTAGGATATGTTATTAGTGTATCATATAGTTTACCACCTAATTGATCTTCTAGATAATCACCAGGATATAGTTTTGCTTCTAGATATACAGGTAATTCTTCACCAGTACATGTTAA
Organism: Clostridia bacterium; assembly: GCA_024407775.1. GTDB lineage: Bacteria > Bacillota > Clostridia > Lachnospirales > JAKSVV01 > JAKSVV01. The sequence goes on along the minus strand of JAKSVV010000100.1, from coordinate 2,541 downwards.
AGAAAAACTGTTTTCTGTAAATGTTAATGGTTCAGTATTAAATGTAGTAACAGCTTTAGCATTACTTGTTGTTTCAGGAACAATTTGTGCAAAAGCTATACATTCTTTTCTATCATTTGAATATTCAAAATCATATGAATACATACTAAATCTTCTATCGCTAACAGGATGAATTACATCAGATGCTTCTTCTCCTTCAATTGGTAATCTACCAAATGAAGAATCTTCTGTAAGTTCTATCTCATCAGATGTTAATAAATATTCTCCTAATGTACTAGTAGGATCAACACTACTTAAATCATATTTAAAGAATAAGAAGTATAAATCATTACCTAATAATTTAAAATCATCAGGAAGTAAAAATTGATTTAAATCTCCTTCTGCACCAGCTATTTTAGATACACCTAATATTTCTGGTTTAATATCACATGGTATTGTTCCTTCTTCTCCAAATGCAATAGAGCATTCTGAATCAAGGAACTTAATATCACTAGGAGTATATCCTCCAAGTATTCTGTTAGTTTTTAAATTAATTTTTGCATATACATAAGAACTAGCATAAGAAATGTTATTAGGAATAAATCCAAGCATCATTACTAATGATAGCATAAATGCCATAATTCTTTTTGTAATTTTTCTCATTGTTTTTTCCTTTCTTTATTCATAAAATTTCTTTGTATTTTTCTTTACTTTTATGACTAGAGTTTAATTCTAAAAAAAAAAAAAACAAGGGGTATATCAAAACTAATAATAAATATATAAATTCAAAAATTTTTATTTCTATATGATAACTATAAATATTATATAAAATAACTACTACCGCTACTGCTGGTGCTATCGAAAATATAGATATTTCCTAACAAAACAAATAATAACTAAAGTTATCATATAGATAAATATCACTTTTTAATGATAACTACAAATATCATTGATATATGATAACTTGAAATATCGTAAAAGCATTCAAATGATAACTAGAGTTACTGAAAGATATAATAACTAGAATTATTATATCTGATGATTCAGAAAAAATAATTTATGATAACTAGAACTATTATAAAAAGATAAATATATGATATTTAGAAATATTATATATATGATAACTACAATTATCATAAAATGAATAACTATAAATATCATATAATAATAACTCAAGTTATTATATATTGATAACTAAAAATATCATATATTAGTAACTATAATTATTATAAAAATATGTATATGATAACTTTAAATATCATATATAAGCTAGTAAATAAAATAGGTTCTGAAAGAGCTAAAATAAGATGCAAAATAATACCCTCTAAAATATATGATAACTAGAAATATTATTTTGAAATAATCAATAAAAATACTTGCAAAATATTTTTTTCGTTTTATAGTTTTTAGTAGATGAATAACTCTAGTTATCAGCTTATGATAACTAGAAATATTATAAAGTAAATTAATTAAACTTATTTATATGATAATTCTAAATATCATATAAAACAATAACTATAAATATCGTATATTGATAACTCAAGTTATCATATAACGATAACTCAAAATATCATACTATGATAACTATAAATATTATATTGTGATAACTTTAAATATCATATATATAATAACTAGAATTATCATAAAAAGAAAAAACTGATAACTATAGTTATCATAAATAAAATATAACAGAGAGGGGGATGTATAAGGAGGAAAAATTCTCAGTAGAATTATATAGATTGAACTTCTTAAAATCGTTCAATGCAATTAATTCCTTGAGTGCAATTTTGTAAAATAATCAAGTAAACTTTCTTATACAAAAAATGCATGGGCAAAATAATTTGTGTAGCCAATCAAAAAGGTGGAGTAGGAAAAAGTACAACGGTTCTTTCTATTGGACAAGCTCTAATAGAAAAGAAGAAAAAAGTATTATTCGTTGATTTAGATTCACAATGTAATCTAACAACATTACTTTCTGTACCAAGAGAAGGCGTAGGGAACTCAATTGATCTTTTAATGAATGCAAAGAACATTAAAGATACAATTATTCATACTGAAGAAGGAGATGTTATTCCTGCAAATCAATTCCTTGCTAATACAGATATGATGCTAGGAAATGTAGTAGGAAGAGAATATAGGCTTAAAAATCATCTAGACCAAATAAAAGATGATTATGACTATATTATAATAGACACACCACCAGCACTTGGAACTATCACTATAAACGCTTTAACAAGCTCAGATGAAGTAATTATTCCTTCATTACCTGATATGTTATCAAGCCAAGGAGTGGCTCAAATATTCCAAACAATAAATGAAGTAAAAGCAAATACAAAAAATAAAGATTTAAAAGTATCTGGAATTGTACTTACAAGATATAATGCAAGAACAAGTGTAACAAAGTTCGTTGAAGAATCATTAGATGAACTAGCAAAACAATATGGAACAAAAGTTTTCAAAACTAAAATTAGAGAATCTGTAGCAGTTAGAGAATCACAAGCAATAAGAGCAAATATGTTTAGTGATTATAAGAAAACTAATGCAGTTGAAGATTATAGAAAT
>JAKSVV010000010.1 GCA_024407775.1 Clostridia bacterium | reverse complement strand
CATCTTTTGTTACAACGATAGGTCTAGCTGATAATTGGTGTGGACAAATAGGTGTTAAGATAACATCTGTTGATGTTGGAAGTAGTATTGGTCCTCCAGCTGATAATGAATATCCTGTTGATCCTGTTGCTGTTCCTACTATCATACCATCAGCATTAAATGTATCTAGATATATTCCATTAATATAAATTTCAATATCGATGATTCTGGCTTGGAATCCACGGGCTATTGTACATTCATTTACTGCGAATAATCTTTCTTCAAATTCATCTTCACATTCAACATATAATCCTGTTTTTTCTTGTACTACGTAATCTATTTTTCCTTCTTTTAAATCACGGAATGTTCTTTCATAGTTTGCTAGTGATAGTTCTGGTAAGAATCCTAGTGTTCCTATGTTTAATCCAACAATAGGAATATCTAAGTCTCTAAATTTTCTACAGTAACCAATAAGTGATCCATCACCACCTACTACTATTACTAATTCTATTCCTGATTTAGCTATATCATCTCTATTTTTACAATAGTTTATGTTTTCTCTAAAATCTATTTCTTGGTCTGAATATACTTCTTCATTTACCATGATAGATACTTCATATCCAATTTCGATTAATTTACTTCTTATTTCATATGTCTTAGCTAGCTTTACATCTTTAAGTAAGCTTGCATAAAGTAAAAGTTTATTCATCGATATCCTCCAACTTTTTAAAGTACTCTATAATATTTAATGCTAACTTTTCATTTATTCCATCAACTTCTACTAGTTCTTCTAGTGTAGCATTTTTAATTTTATCTATTGTTTTAAATTTATTAAATAAATTTATTTTTTTCTTCTCACCTATTCCATCAATGTCATCAAGAACTGATGCTAATAAATTTTTATTATGTAGTTTTCTAAAATATCCTATGGCTACTCTGTGCACTTCATCTTGTACTCTTGTTATAAATTTAAATAACTCACTACTTTTATCTAGTAATATTTCTTTTCCATCATAATAAATTTTATTTGTTCTATGATTATCATCTTTGACTAGTCCCATGATTATTATATCTAGATTTAATTTATTAATTATTTCTAGTGCAGCATTAACTTCTGTTACGCCACCATCCATCATAATTAAATCTGGTAACTTATTAAATTTATCGTCATTATTTTTAAATCTATTTAATCTTCTTTCTAGAACTTCTTTCATTGATGATACATCATCTGCTTTTTTAACTGTATTTATTTTAAACTTTCTATATTCAGATGGATCTTTTATTCCATTTGTAAAACATACCATTGATGCTACATTATCAACACCACTAATATGTGATATATCATAAGATTCTATTCTTACTAAATCTTTATTTACTCCTAAAATATTTTTTAATTCATCTAAATAATTTTTTCTTACTTCTTCTTTATAGTAAGATTTTTGTCTATATTGCTGTATGGAAATCTTTGCATTTGATTTTGCAAGTTCTAACAATCTTTTATTTTTTCCTATCTTAGGAACTGTTATTGTTACTTTATGTTTTGATATTTTTGATAATAATTTTTCGATATCATCTTGTTCATCTATTTCTTCTTCAATCATAATTTCTTTTGGTATAGATAATCCTTCACCATAATATTGTTTTATGAAATTAAGAAGTAATTCTTTTTTATCTTCTCCATTATAATGTTCAAATAAAATATGTTTTCTATCTAACATTTTTCCATCGTTAATAGTTAATATTTGAACTAATGTTTTATCATTTTCTTTATCTATTTCTATGGCTACTATATCCATGTTTCTATTATCTGTTGATGTTATTTTTTGTTCATCATTTAAATTTTTGATAGTAGAAATTTGATCTCTAACTTTTGCTGCCATTTCAAAATTACAATCATCAGAATAACTATTCATTTCTTTAGTTAATTCATCTATTAATTTTTTATAATTACCATTTAAAAAGTCTAATATTTTTTTAACATTAGCATTATAATCTTCTTCAGATATTTTTCCCATGCATGGTGCATTACATAAATTTATATCATAGTTAAGACATGGTCTTTTATTTGGTTTAAGAACCGCATTATTACATCTTCTTAACTTATATCTATCATTTAATAGTTCAACTAAATTTGTTGCACATGTTACATTAGGATATGGTCCATAATACTTTGCATTATCTTTATCATAATGACGTGTTAAAAATAATCTAGGATAAGTTTCATTAGTTGTTACTTTTATAAAAGGATAACTCTTATCATCTTTTAATAAGATATTATATTTTGGTCTATATCTTTTTATAAAATTACATTCTAAAATTAAAGCTTCTTCTTCAGTATCTGTTAATATGTATTCAACATCACAAATATTTTCAACAAGTTTAATTGTTTTAATACTATGATTTTTTTTATTAACAAAATAAGAAGAAACTCTTCTTTTTAATTTTTTTGCTTTACCTACATATATTACTTTTTTATTTTTATCTCTATAAATATAAATGCCAGGGGAATCTGGCATTTCTTTAATTATTTTTTTAATGTTAATCATAAAATTATCTTCTTAAAAATTATTCATCAATAAATTATATTATCTATTTAAATCTTGTGTATGCATAATTGGTCCTGTATATGCATTCTTTGCTCTTGCGTTATCAAGTGCTGTGTTTAATGCATTAGATAATTTAGCTGCACATTCATTACAGTACTTTCCTGATTTAATTGATTTACCACATTTTTCACATGTTAATAAACTTAATGAATCCTCAGCTACTTCAATTCTTCCTTCTCTTAAATATCTTAAGATTGTTTCTTCTTCAACTTCTGTTTCTTCTGAAATTTCTTTAACTGTAGCATGTGGATGATCATAGATATAATCTTTAACTACTGTAAACATTTCATCTTCTTTTTCTTTACATTCTTGACAGATCTTTTCGCCAAATCCTGCGGCAAAAACTCTTCCACATTTTTTACAATTTCTCATTTCCATATTAATTGCCTCCATAAATTAAGATTGTAATAATTGTACTTAGACTTATAAATTCTCCATATGAAAATTTATAATCTTTATTTTTCTTTTTTATTAATAATAAATATAGTGCAAATATCAATGAAGTAAAACTTAAAATATATATCATAGTTATTATTTCATTAAGAGATAGATATACAAAAATTGAACATAACATTTTTATATCTCCACCGCCTATATTATTTTTTAATAATTTTCTTATATATACTAATAATAAAAATATAATAGAAACTATTATTATCTTATTAATTAATAATCTTAAATTTTGATACCTTAGTATGTGCAAACTTATAGATAAAAGTAATAAAAAAATATTAGATTTATTTTTTATAATTTTATTTTTCATATCATAAAATGCTATGTCTATTAGTAAGTTGAAAAATAAAAATATTAATCCTAAGTTTATTATACTAAAATATCTTACCTTACTATATAATACACAATACAAAAAAGTATTGCAAGTAATTAGCATAATCTTGGTTATCTTTTTTATTAAATTATTTTTATTATTTGATTCACTTTTTAATACAATTTGATTATAAATATTTGTGCCTTCTTTCTAGTTTTAATTTTTTATATTTATAATTTTTCTGGTTAATTAATTTTATGTTTATCAAAAAATTTTTTAATTCACTTTATAAATTTCACTTTATAAATTTACTATCTTATCTAGTAATAAATCAAAATTATTATCACCTTTTGTAAATCCTATGCTTACTTCATTACAAAGTCTTATGATTGCTTTTAATTTATTAACATCAATTTTTCTTGCTATATTTGCAGCTTTATTTATTGTAAAAGTTTTTTGTCCTGTTAGTGTTTCAATTTCTTTTTGAGATTTATTTTCTAACATTCCAAGTTTTACTTCATATATAAGCATATATTGCCATGCAACAAGAGGCATGATTGCTCTATCATCATTACCTGCATAAAGAAGTGCTTTATATTTTTTTTGAACCCCTGTCATATTTTTATTAGTTAAATCATTTATTAAATCAAAAATTGTTTCTTCTAATTTTTCTGCTACTAATAAATCTATGTCATCCTTTGTTACTTCTTTTTTACCCTTTGCATAATTTGCAAGTTTACTTGCTTCATTAATTATAGTGTTAAGATCTCCGCCTGTTCTCTCACTTAAATAATTAATATTTAATTTACTAATTTTTAAATTATATTCATCAAAAATATTTAACACTTTTTGTTCAACAATATTATCTGTTGCTTTATCAAAATTTATTTGCATAAATTTTTCTTTATCTATTTCTTTTTTAAATTTTGTTAAATCAAAACTTGAAGAGCTTGATGTATTTTCTTCTTCATCATCACCATCATCACTATCATTTTTACCCTTGGAATTTTTCTTAATATCTTCTTCTAGTACTATGATAATAGTTTCTTCTGGGATAGATAAAAACATATCATAAAGCTCACTATGATTTAAAAAATTAATTGTATCAAATACTATCACTCTTCTTTCACTAAAGAAAGGAACAGAGTTTATTATATTTGATATATCACTTGGATCATAATTATCTTTATTTATTATCTCAAGATTCATATCTCTTTCAGCGTCACTTAATGCGCTATTTATTATCTTGTTTTTATATTCATCTATTAGATTTTTTTCCTTACCAAAAAGAAGGTATAAATTTTTATATCTTCCTTCACTAAGTTCTTTATCTAATTCATTAATACTTAAGCTAATATCCTCTGCCATAATTATCTCCAAATTTTTTTATCCCTACTTATATAAATATCATATATGTTTCTTTTTTTATATCAAGATTTATATGAAATTTATACAAAAATTATATAAAAATTTGTATAAATTTTTCTTTATTTTATAAGGGATTAATGAACATCGCTTACTATTTCGGATAGTCATATTATTGACAAGATAATTTTTTGCCTTTATAATTTATAGTAACGAGATGATAAGGGAGGAGGATTTGTCATGGCATACAAAATTACAGACGAATGTATCGCTTGCGGAGCATGTGCTGCAGAATGTCCACAAAAATGTATTAATGAAAACGATGGTAAAATGGAAATAGATGCAGATAAATGTATCGAATGCGGAACATGTGCTGATGTTTGCCCAGTTGGAGCACCTCAAGCACCACAAGCATAAATTAGACATAATATTTAAGAAAATAATATTTTGAAATTAATTTAAGAAATTATATAAAAAATGAGCATTAATGCTCATTTTTTTGTGTTTTAAAATAGATTATTATATAGATTAAAGTATACTTAAATAAAAAGGTGATAAGCATATAAATTATTGACAAATATTACCAAATATTGTATAATAGTACTTGTAACTATTGTTTTGCTGATTTTTATCAGTACTGTTTAATAAAGGAGACAATTATGGCTCACATGACAAATAAGAAAAGACTCGAAAGAGAAAAAAATAATAGAATGAGAGGATTTAATCCTATGAATACAGGAACCCGCGATATGGGTTACAAGAGTAACAATGAGCGCAAAGTAGCACATAAGAAGCAGGAACTTAAGGAATACTATAACTAGTATTCATCTATTATTTTTTAAAAAAACTCTGCATAAGCAGAGTTTTTTTATTGCTTCAATTTCTCTTGATTTATAAAATTTTTAGTATATTATATAATCATAAAAATATGTAATAAAATTTGGAGGTAACATGAAGACAACACTTATCATAATAGGAATAGTTCTTGCAGTTATTTTAGTTGTAGGACTTTTACTATTTATATTCTATAAAAAAGTTGCAGCTCCTAAGATGGATGAATACAACTCACTTATTCAAGCTAACAAGGTTACAGCTACAATATTTGTTATAGATAAAATGAAAGATAAACTTACTAATCAAAATGTACCTAAAGCATTAATTGAACAAACACCAAAAATGCTTAGAGGTAAAAAGCTTCCTATAGTTAAAGCTAAAATAGGACCACAAATTCAAACTTTAATTGCTGAAGAAAAAGTTTTTAAACAACTTCCTGTTAAAAAGATGGTTAAAGTTGATATTGCTGGAATGTATATAGTTAATATTAAATAATTATTTAAAGGTGAAAAAATTATGAAAGACAAGTTGGTTAAATTCGGTATCTACGTTTTGATATTCTTTCTAGTCGTAGTTCTTATGCCATACATATTAGGTTACGGATTATTCCCACTACTTATTATGTGTTTTACTAAAAAATATGCACCAGTGTATATGATTACAGAAGGCGTTGGATCTACTGCTGTTAGTGTACTTACAGCTCTAGGTATCGGAATTGCATTAATAAATTGGTATATTAAAAAATTAGACAAAAACAAATATGAAGTAAAAGAACAAGGTACTTCTTATGTTGGTACTATTAAAGACCTTAAAGATCTTTGTGGTGACGATGGTTTCGTTCTTACTAAAAACATAAGATTATCTAAAAAGAAAAGTTATGAACACGTTGCAGTTATTGGACCTACTGGGTGTGGTAAATCATCTAGTTTTATCATTCCAAACTTACTAGACATCGATGGTAAAACATCTGTTGTAGTAGCCGACCCTAAAGGTGAAAACCATGACATATGTAAAGACTACTTATTATCACTAGGTTACAATGTTATGAAGATTGACCCATTTAATGCAACAATTAGATATAACCCTTTACTTATTGCTGCTGATAACACAGAACTTAAAGAAATCGCACAACTTATCATGATCAACGGTAATAAATCATATGAAGCAGGAACTGGTGGTAAATCAGGATCTGCTGAATGGTTATCAATGTCAGAACCATTATTAGTTGCTTCTTTTATGTATGTTAGAGCAAAAGGTTTAAAGAAAGATATTCCTGAAGCTATGAAGATTATTCTTTATAAAAACATCGATGAACTTGATGCTATATTTAGAGAATATCCACCAGCTCACCAAGAATTTATGATGTTCGCACAATCTAAAGAATCAACTAAAACAATGTCATCTATCAAAGTTACACTTGCTAACGCATTAAAATTATTTAATGATGAAAACATTAAAAACTTTGTTGAGACACCTTTTAAGAAGAAAGTTATTAATGGAAAAGAATGTTTTGTTCCACAATTCAATTTACTTTTCCATCCTAAAATATTAAGAGAAAGACCTACTGCGCTTTTCATATGCGTGCCAGAAAGAAAAGCTATGTTCGCTATGCCTCTTATGTCAGTATTCTATACACAATTATTAAACAAGTCTATGGACTTTGCTGAAGGTGATGATTACACACCAGTATTATTCCTACTAGACGAATTTGCTAACATCGGTACACTTCCTGGATTTGCTGCCGTTGTTGCAACAGCCCGTTCAAGAAAACTTGGAGTAGCTATAGCACTCCAGGGTATGGAACAATTAAAAGCCAACTATGGTGAAGAAACAGCACATAACATTTTAAATAATATGAAAACAAAGATGTTCTATTCTGGACTTACTGGTACATCTGCTGAATATGTATCACAACTTTCTGGATATACTACAATTAAATCTGAATCAGTTTCTAAAAATGATAACGGATCAAGTACTAGTGTATCTGAACAAAGAAGAGAATTAATCACTGCGGATGAAGTTAGACGTATTGATGAAGATAAGATGATCGTCATAGCTCATAACAAACCAGTAGTTATTGATGAAAAGAATAGTTACTACTTAAATCATAAATATGATAAACGTTATAAACATTAAAATAATTTAAACATTATAAGGAGGACATTATGTCAGAAGAAAAGAAAGAAGAATTAAAAGAAGAAATCGTTACAGACGAAATCGATAACATCGCTGATTGTGATGGAAATTGTGCAGCTTGCTCTGAAGATTGTTTTGGAGATTTTGAATTTGAACCAATCCACAAAACATGGTCATTTGCAAATGTATTATCATTATCTTGTAAAGTAATTGGTTTAGTATATTTCTTAGTATCAATCTATGTATATATTAAATCAGTTGTTGAATATCAAACAGGATATGGAGAATTACCAATGGGTATCGTTGAAATTATCCTTTCATTCTTTGATCAATTTGGATTAACAACAGTTGTATTCTTAGGAGTAGGTGAAGTTGTTAACCTAATTAACAGAATTAAAGAATCAATTATGTACTAGAATTTAAAAAATAATTTTAGAAAATAATTTATAACATAAAAAACCTAGAACATTTGTTCTAGGTTTTTTATTATTTAGTTTTTTTGTTTTTGATTTTGTTTTAGTTTTTTGTTTTTTCTTTTTACTTGTTTTAAATAGCTAGTATTATAACTGCTGCAAGAAGTACGAGTGATACAACCATTGTAAGGCCACCTCTTACTCTTCTTCTTTCAATGAAATAATTGTACTTATAGTATGATCTTTTTGGTTTTATTTTATCAAAAGCTATGCTAATAGTATCTCCTATCTTAAGAGCATCGCCTTCATTAAATAATGTTGATCCCTTATAAGTTTTATTATTCATCTCATAGGAATAATACGCCATATTACAAGTAGAGTCTTCTCTGAATTTCTTTGCTCTTACTACATTTTCTATCTTAGCATCTACATGCGAGATATATTCCTCTGGAGATAGTACTACCATAAAGAAACCTAAGATTGTAATAAATGCAAAAATGAATGTTAAGAATCCTGCTATGAGTGCTATTTTTACCATATGATTCTCCTACCTGCTGCTTCTCTTACCACCGCTAGATCTTCCAAATATCTCAAGCAATCTAATAAATAGATTTATGATATCCATGTATAATTCACATGCACTATCTATGGCGTTATCCACAGTTTTCTCACAATTTTGTGCCTTATACCAGTCATAAGCTATATAACCTATGAAGATTAATGCTACAACAATATCAGTTATTGCAAATACCTGAGGGAAAAAGAACAATCCTATAAACTCTATAATAATAGTAATAATAAGTGCTGTTCCTAAGAATCTTCCTAGTTTACTTACAAACTCAGGGAATGCCATACCAATTATCATCATAATAAGTGTTATGATAGCTGTTACTATAATAGTTGATAAAACAACTGTTGTAGGAAGGCTAAGTACTTCAAGTACTATTGCTACGCAGAGTCCAAATGGTACAACAACTAGGTTATAACCGATGAAACTTACAAGCGGCTTATCGCTTCTTGTTAAAGCAATACCAGCAAAGCATGATATAAAATAACCTATAATAAATAAGATATATGATCCGCCTTCAACTAAAGCACGTGCATTAACATTTTTTACAATGATAATGTTAACTAAAAAGCCCCAAAGAAGGCAACATCCTATAAGCAAATTATAGGTTCTTACTGATATCTCGCCCCCAGATCTAATTTCATCAAAAACATCTTCATTCATTTTAGTTCCTCCAATAATGTTTAATAACATCAAATTTATTTATTATTAATAAACTACAGTAGTAATATATCATAAAATCACGTTTATTTCAAGAATTTTCCAATTTTTTCATTTCGGTATAAATTTACCATTTTCTCTTGACGTATCCTTAAATATAAGATATAATAAAACTTGCATTTTGAGGATTTTTAATAATAAAATGTATATAAATATTTTACGTACGGGAGGTGTTAGAAATGAAACAAACTTATCAACCAAAGAAAAAACAAAGAAAAGCAGAACATGGATTCTTAAAAAGAATGGCTACTAAATCAGGAAGAGCTATCTTATCAGCTAAAAGAGCTAAAGGAAGACATAAATTAAGTGCTTAATAAGAGTTATATAGAAAATGGCCACAAGTTTTGTGAGCTATTTTTTATTTAATTTTTTTTTTAGAAAATTCCTTATATTAATTGTATAATATTATGTTTTTTGTATAATATCTATTAACTAATATTATTTACATTATTAATAAAAATATTATTGAAAGGTTAGGATGATTTATAGATGAAAAATGCTATATCAATGAAAAATCATGAATTTCAAAAAGTCTATAAAAGTGCTAAATCTATTGCAAATAATTTATTAATACTTTATACTAAACCTTGCAATCTAGATAATATTAATAAATTAGGTGTATGTGCCTCAAAAACTGTAGGTAACAGCATTGCTCGTCATAGAGCTTGCCGTCTTATGAGAGAAGCATATAGACATCTTGAAGACAAAATAAAACTTAATAACTATATCATTGTTATCGCAAGACCAAATATAACAAAAGTAAAAGAAATGGAAGTTGAAAAGGCTCTTTATCATTTACTTAAAAAATCTGATCTTTTAAATAATAGTGATAAGAAAAACAATGATCAAAACGAACAAAACGAACAAATTGAAAAAATTGTTGAAAAAGATATTAATGATTAATTCATAAGGAGGTCTTATGAAAAAATTATTACTTAAATTAATTAAATTATATTGGAATGTTTCAAACACATTCTTTAAAGATCACAAAGGTAAATGCAAATTTACACCTAGTTGCTCTCGTTATGCATATGATGCAATAACTAAATATGGAGCATTCAAAGGAACATATCTTGCCGTATGGCGTATACTTCGCTGTAACCCTTTTAGTAAAGGAGGATATGATCCAGTTAAATAATAAAAAATACAAAACTAAAAATCAAAAAATACAACTTAATTTTATGGAGGATATATGTTTTTACTAGCACAAAACACTAGCGCACTTGGTAAACTTTTTGGATGGTTCGTCAATGAACTTTTTGAATTAGTATACCGCATTACACCAGCTTATTCATTATTTATTACAATAATTTTATTCACATTAATTATTAAATTATTATTATTCCCTTTAATGGTTAAGCAACAAAAATCAATGAAACAAACACAAAAAATTCAACCACAAATTAAAGCAATTCAAGATAAATATAAAAATAGAAATGATCAAGAATCACAACAAAAAATGGCTCAAGAATTACAAGCTATTTATTCACAAAATAATGCTAGTCCATTCACTGGATGTTTACTTTCATTCATCCAAATTCCTATCATCTATGCATTATTTGGAGTTTGTAAACAAATATACTTACATATCTCAAAGCTTGGTTCTATCTATGATAAACTAGCTAGCATATTTATGGGAGCATCTGATTACAAACCACTTCTTGATAACCTTGCAGTTTGCAAAAAACTAACAGGTAAACAAGCTTTAGATTTTACTATTGTTGATGATGTTAAATCATTATTCATTACATTATCTAATGCTGACTGGACAGCTCTTATCGCTGACCTTAATGACAAAATTGATGTTAACTTAGTTAACGAAATTCTTATTAAGAAAAATGAAATTGAAACAGCTTTTGGTATCAACTTAATTAATAGACCAAGCATTCATAGCTACTCTATTATCTTACCACTTATTACTGTTGCTGTTACATTCCTTTCTATTAGAAAGAGTCTTAAACAAAACAATGAAGATATGGATGAACAAACAAAAGGCATGATGAAAGGTATGACTGGATTTATGTACTTCATGATAGTTTCAATATTCTTTACATCACTTTCATTACCTGCTGCTCTTTCTATTTACTGGACTTTAAACTCACTATTTACTATGGTTCAATCTAAGATTCTTAAAAATATGTTTAAGGATAAAGATGATGATGGTGATGATAAAGGTAAGAAAAAAGACTATGTTGATGTTAAAAAAGTTAAAGAAATTAAAGAATAATTATTATGAAAATTTAATAGTAATTTTTATATAAATAGGACAATTATTTGTCCTATTTTTTTATTAAAAAAATGCTTGTTTTTCCTTGTAAAATTTATAGTTTTTTATATAATACACATAAAGGCTATTTTTGAATACAGAATATTTTTATTATTTAATTAATATGAATAAATACAGAACAAAAATAACATATAAAAAAATTATTTTTGGAGGAATTATTATGGACTTTTTAAAAGTTGAAGGAAAAACAGTTGATGCTGCTGTAGAAAAAGCAATCGCTGAACTTAACATTGCTAAAGAAGATGCTTATGTTAAAGTTCTTGAAGAAGGATCAAATGGATTTTTAGGATTAGGAGCTAAACCAGCTATTGTTGAAGTTAGTGAAAAATTCTCTATTAAAAATACTGCTGAACCTTTCATGAAAAACTTTGTTAAATCTATGGGACTTAACATTGATTTCGTTATTACACAAAATGCTGACAACAAAATTGAAATTGATTTCGTTGGAGATGAAGTTAAATATTTAATAGGTAAACGTGGTGCTACACTTAACGCTATCCAAGAATTTTTAAACTTATCATTTAATAAAATGTCTAATTACAGATTAAGCGTTATCGTTAATACTGGTGACTATAGAGAAAAAAGAAAAGAAACTCTTGAAAAATTAGCTAAATCAATTGCTGATAGAGTTTTAGATTCTAAAAAACCTTATACATTAAATGCTATGAGTTCTTTCGAAAGAAAAGTAATTCATACTGCACTTCAAGGAACAGCTCACATAGAAACATCTAGTATTGGTGAAGAACCAAATAGAAAAGTTGTAGTTAGCTATGTTGACTAATAATACAATATGCGCAATTTCTACTGCTCTATCTCCTAGTGCGATCAGTATTGTTCGTATGAGCGGGAGTGACGCGCTAGATATTGCTAGAAAGGTTTTCATTCCTGTTAATCCTGATAGATTTAACAAGTTTGAAAGTCACACTATTCACTATGGAAACATAGTTGATAATTTTAATGATAATAAGGTTTTAGATAATGTTTTACTTACTTATATGAAAGGACCTAAAACATATACTGGTGAAGATATTATTGAAATAAATTGTCACGGTGGTACTTATGTTACTAAAGAAGTTCTTGCACTTCTTCTTAAGAATGGTGCTAGTATGGCTGAAGCTGGTGAATTTACTAAAAGATCTTTCCTTAACGGTAAGATGGATTTATCACAAGCTGAAGCTATTATGGATCTTATTAATTCAGAAACAAAAATGTTTGCTGAATCTAGCATAAACCAAATTCGTGGTTCACTTTCTTTTTATATTAAAGAAATGAAAAATGAAGTTTTAAATATCTTATCTAAAATTGAACTTAATATTGATTATCCAGAATACGATGAACCTGAACTTACTATCAAAGAAATCAAAGATAAACTTTTAGTTCTTGATAGCAAACTTGATGATATTTTAAAAACATCTGATACAGGTAAAATTATTAAAGAAGGAATTAAAACTGCTATAGTTGGTAAACCTAACGTTGGTAAGAGTTCTCTTCTTAATAATATTTTAAAAGAAGAAAGAGCGATAGTTACAGACATTCCTGGTACTACTCGTGATACTGTTGAAGAAACTATCAATCTTGATGGTATACCTCTTAAGCTTATTGATACTGCTGGTATTAGAAGAGCTAATGATGAGGTTGAAAAGATTGGTATAGAAAAATCTAAAGACTTAGTTTCTTCTTCAGATTTAGTCATTGCTATGTTTGACAAATCTCGTGAACTTAGTGATGAAGATTTTGAAATATTAAAACTTCTTAAAGATAAAAAATCTATAGTTGTTATTAATAAATCAGATCTTGATAGTAAGATTGATATAAATGAACTTGGTAAATATATTAATACTGATGATATTATTTATATCTCAGCTAAAAATGATTTACATCTTACAAGTTTAGAAGATAAAATTAAAACATTATTCTTTAATAATGATATCTCTATTAATAACGATATCATTATTACAAATATTAGACATAAAGATTCATTACTTAAAGCTAAATCTTATATTAACGAAGCAATAAATGAAGCAAGTAATAACACACCTCAAGATTTAATTGCTATTAAACTTGAAAGTGCTATGGCTGAACTTAGCTTAATCACTGGTGAATCTATTTCCGAAGAAGTTGTTAATGCTATATTCCACAACTTCTGTGTTGGAAAATAAGGAGGCAAAGATGGCAAATAAAATTGCTATAATCACAGATACTGGTGCCGACATGATTGATGAATTAGAAAAAATAGGTGTTGACTATGTTTCTTTATACATCACTTTTGATGGCAATAATTATATAAAACAAATTAAAGATGTTAGCGTTGAAGAATTTTATAACAAATTAGAAAATGCAACTTTCTATCCTAAAACTTCTCTTCCATCTGTTATGGATTTTGTTGATACATTCAATAAACACATCGATAACGGTGAAGAAGTTTTATACCTTGCTTTAAACTCTAAGTTTAGTGGTACATATCAAGCTGCACTTTCTGCTAAAGATTTAATTCTTGAAGAAAACAAAGACGCTAAAATTACAGTTATTGATACATTAAACTGTACATACATGCAATATGTTTTAGCTAAGACTGCTAAAGAACTTGCTGATAACGGAAAGAGCATGGATGAAATAGTTGATGTTATGAATAAAATGATCCCTACTGATAGAGTTATTATGACTGTTGATAGTCTTGATAACTTAAATAAGAGCGGCAGGGTTTCTAATGCTTCTGCTTTCCTTGGTGGACTTCTTGGTATTAAACCTATTTTAGATTTCCAAGATGGAGTTCTTCAACCAACAGGAAAAGTTAAAGGACTTAATAAAGCATTTAGAACTATCATTGAAGAATACAAAGAATTTCTTGGTGATAATGCAAGTGATTATGATTTTGCTATAGTTCATGGTAATCATTTAGATGAAGCTAAAGAGTTCGGCGATGAAGTTAAAACTGAACTTGGTATAGATAAACTTGATTACTGTAATTTAGGTGTTTGTATAGGTCTTCATGCAGGTCCTACACTTACAGGTATTGCTTGTATTAAAGTTAGAAATTTATAATATTTTTATTATGATATAAATAGTACGTTTAAAAAATACAAATTAAAACACTTAAAAAGACTAGGAATTTCCTAGTCTTTTTTATGTTTATTTTTTTTGTTTTTGAATTTTTCCTACCTATTATATATATAATTAATTTTCTTCTATTATATATATTTTATTTTTTTATAAACTTTCTTCTTATATATATGTTATTAGTAAATATATTTATAAAAAATATTTTTTACATTGCTTCTTTATATAATTTAATTATTTCTTCTTTTGTTGGCATTATTATATTTGCACCAATGCAAGAATCTTTTAATGCGTTATCTGCCATAGTAGCTAAGTCTTCTTCTTTTACTCCAAGTTCACCAAGTTTTTTATCTGTTCCTAATAGGCTATTTAATGCATTTATCTTTTTGAATAATATTTCTATGATTTCTTCATTTGCTAAACCATTAACATCTGTACCTAGTTCTTTTAAGATTACTCTAAATCTATCACTGCAAACTTGTCCATTAAATCTCATTACGTATGGAAGTAAGATTGCATTACATAAACCATGAGCTAGATCATACATTCCGCCAAGTTGATGTGCCATTGCATGAACTAATCCTAGACCAGAATTTGCAAATGAGTAACCAGCTAGATATTGAGCTAGTGCCATTTCATCTTTTGCATATTCATCTCTATCTAGTACTGCTTCTTTTATATTTGTAAAAATAAGCTTTATTGCTTTTAGTGCATACATATCAGAAATAGGATTTCTATTATTACATACAAATGCTTCCATAGCATGTGTTAAGGCATCCATACCTGTTGATGCTGCAAGACCATTTGGCATTCCATCCATAAGTTCGCTATCAATGATTGCTATGATAGGGAATGTATTTACATCAAGACAGCACATTTTTGTTTTTAATTCATCATCTGTTATAACAAATGCTTGAGTTACTTCTGTACCTGTTCCGCAAGTTGTAGGTAATGCGACTATTGGAATACATTTATGTTTTGTGCTATTTACAATATTTAAACTTCTTATGTCTGCCTTATCTGGATTTGTTAAAACAATAGCTATAGCTTTTGCTGTATCAATAACACTACCACCACCAACTGTTATAACAATATCAGGCATAAAATCTTTTGTTACTTCTATTCCTTCTAAAACATTTTCAATTGTTGGATTAGGTTTAATATCATTAAACATTCTTATGTTATATTTTTCACTATCAATGTAAGGATAAATCATATCAGCTATTCCATGAGCTACAGAATTTTTTCCTATGACAAGTAAAATATTTTTAACATCATTTTTTTCTAAAATGTTAACTAAGTTTTTTCTTGAACCTCTTCCAAAATACATTTCAGTATTACCATAAAGATTAAACATGCGACCTCCATTTATACGCCAAAACGTATTATTTATTCTTATAGAACTAATTTTACTATAATAATTTTTTTAATCAATAATTCATTTTAAAAAAATTAGAAAATTTGTTTACATAAAAAATTTAAAATTTTTTCAAAAAAACTATAAAGTATAAAAAATACAAGTCGATACACATGATAGAAATAAAAATAAATATATCTATATTAAGGTAATGTTTTATTTTTAAAAAATAATTTTTTTAATACCAGGGAGGTAATATTATGGTTATTGCACATAACATATCTGCAGTAAATACTTACAATAAGATGGGAATATCTGCTTCAGCAACAGATAAATCTATGGAAAAGTTATCATCAGGATATAAAATAAATAGAGCTGCTGATGACGCTGCTGGATTATCTATTTCTGAAAAAATGAGATCACAAATCAGAGGATTAAATCAAGCTTCTGAAAATGCTGAAAACGGAATCTCTATGATTCAAACAGCTGAAGGTGCTTTAAACGAAGCACATTCAATTTTACAAAGAATGAGAGAATTAGCAGTACAAGCTGCCAACGATACTAACGCTGCATCAGATAGAGCTGCGTTACAATCTGAAATTGACCAATTAACAAGTGAAATTAATAGAATCGGTAACACAACAGAATTTAATGGTATGAAAATTCTTAATGGTTCTAAAGTAGCAACTGATGGTAAAGAAGAAGTTGAAGTTGCTAAAGCAGGACCAGCAATTGCAACATTCCAACAATCACCAGGAGCAGTTAATACTGCTGAATTAGACTTAGTAAGCAATATAACATTCTCAAATACTGGTGCTGATGCTGCATACGATAAATTAGCAACAGAAGAAGGAAAAAGTGTTGTTGAAATTACTAAAGAAAATGGAAAATTAGTTGCTAATATTAAATTAGAAAATAAAACAGGGGAAAAATTTAGCTATACAAATCAAGAATTAATTTATACAGCCGCTACAGATTCATGGGATTATGTACAACATGGAATCACAATGAAATTTACAAATGATTCTGTAAAAGATTTTATAACAAATGGAAAAGACACAGATTGTGTTAAATTAGATTTAGCTAAATGTGGTACTTCTGGTACAGATGGAATAAATGTAACAACAACTGATGGATACGGAATTAACAATGAATACGAAGAAGATTCATCATTAAAAGGATCTGTTACAAACATGTCATTAGTAGCATGGGGAACAGGTGAAGCTAGAATAGATTACGATAGAGTTGAAATTGAATTTCAAAATGCTGCTAGCTCTGCTGATGCCACAGTTAAAACTATTTTCTATAATGGAACAGATAAAGTAATTGAAGAAAATATTAGTTTTACAGGTTTAGATAATGTAACAACTGAATCAAATAAAACTATAACTTCAAATGGATTAAGTTATACATTAAACTTTAACAGTGGTTTAAATACAGGTGATAAAATTCACTTAATCGTTGACCTTGATAAAAAATTTGGAACAGAAACAGTTACAAAAACAGGAACTGAAGAAGATAACAGTGTATACTTCCACATCGGAGCTAACACAAACCAAGTTATCAATACAACATTCGAAGACATGAGAGCTCATGCTTTAGGATTAACAGGTAATGATGACGAAACATTTACAAAAGAATATACAGTTAATAATGGTACTGAAAGTAAAGCTACTGAAAGAGGATTAAACATCTCTACAAGAGAAGGTGCTAACAAAGCAATCGATGTAATTGATGGAGCTATTACAAAAGTATCACAAGAAAGAAGTAAATACGGGGCTATTCAAAATAGACTTGAATATACAATCAACAACTTAGATACAACAAGTGAAAACATGACATCTGCTGAATCTACAGTTAGAGACGTTGACATGGCTAGTGAAATGATGGAAATGACTAAGAATCAAATCCTTCAACAAGCATCACAAGCAATGCTTGCACAAGCTATGCAAAGACCACAACAAGTATTACAATTACTTCAATAATTGTAACATGAATTTGGTTACCTTAATATTTCTTAATATACATACACACCAAAGCTTACCACTTTGGTGTGTTTTTTTTTTTTTAATTTTTAATATTTTAACATAAATATTTTTAATTTTAAAAAATTTTTTATCAACTATTTTTTTATTATGACGATATAGAAAATAGAAAAAGTATGTAAAGGAGTAACATATGATTATTGCACACAACACTAGTGCCATTAATACTTTTAATCAAATGAACAAAGTATCCAAAGATTCTAATAAATCTATGGAGAAACTTTCTTCTGGATATAAAATTAATCGTGCTGCAGATGATGCTGCCGGACTTTCTATTTCAGAAAAAATGCGTTCACAAATTAGAGGTTTAAATAAAGCTGGCGAAAATGTTGAACAAAGTGTTAGTATGATACAAACTGCTGAAGGTGCTCTTAATGAATCTCATGCAATATTGCAACGTATGAGAGAACTTGCTGTGCAATCAGCCAATGATACTAATGCAGGATCAGATCGTGAAGCGTTACAATCTGAAATAAATGAACTTACATGTGAAATAAATAGAATTGCTAATACTACAGAATTTAATGGAATGAAAATTCTTAATGGTTCTAAAACTATGCTTAGTGATACTGAAAATATATTTGTTGCCAACGAAGGAGATATTGAACTTGGTTCTTTTAATGGTGTCATTAATACTGCTAAACTTGAACTAAGTGAACCTATTACTTTTGATGGCACAAAAACTTACAATGGTATTAATTATAAAAGTATTAAAGCTGTCGAAGGAGTTAACTTAATTACAATTTCTAAAAAAGATGGCAGACTATTTGTTAATGCACACATTGAAAGTGATAATGGAAATTTTAGTGACGATATTACTGACTATGAATTATTTAGATCAGCAAATGGTGATTACAAATTTAATACTAACGGAATTAAATTTTCTTTAACACAAAAATCTGTTGAAAGATTTTTAAATCAAGGTAGTGATAGTGAAAGCGTAGTTATCGATTTATATAAAGCAGGAACTTTTTCTATGCCTGCTGGATACACTTCTGGTCATGTTACAGGAAAACAAGTTAAAGATATTTATAGAGAATGGGCTAAAACAGCCGGTACAGGTAGAACAATTTGTTTTAACTATGGTTCTGATTTTTATTATTTAACACCTAACGGAACAACAACAGGTGGAGTATCTGTTGAAGATGTATTTGCTAAACTTGCTGATAATGCAATTTTTTCTGAAACTAGTGTCGATGAATCAAGAGACTTCCACTATCATGGTGTTAATAATAAATTTGCTGGTGTAGATGTTACTCAAAGTCCTATTCAAATAAATAATTATTATGAAGGTGATTCTAGTATATATGGTACTATTTCTAACTTTCATGTTACTGAATACAAAGATGGCGCTGAGCAAAAAAGATTAGATTATGATAAAGTTGAAATTGAATTTCAAAATGCAAATGATGCAAACTTTACATTTAAAGAAGGAAAATTATTATATAGAAAAGTTGGAAGTACTACTCTTCCTCTTACTGTTATAAATTTTGATGATTATATAAAAGTTGATCCAGATGGAACATGCTCTTTATTACCTGGTGCACAACTTTATAAAGGAGATAAATCAACATTAATTACTGATGCTGATCTTGCTGATTATATTGAAGGTCACATCGCAGATAAAGGAAATCTTACTGTTAAATTTTATAATGGTAGTGATGTCTTAATAAGTGACACAGTAGAAATGTATGGTTTAGGTAAAATTTCTAGTGATCAAACATTTTCATATAATGCTAATGGTGTAAGTTTTGATTACACTCTTGGTGAAATGTTTTCATATACAGATAAAATTCATGCAATAGTTGATATTGATGATAAACTTGGTATTCATGTTGATACAAAAAGTCAAATTGCTTTTGACAACAGTGTATACTTCCAAGTTGGTGCTAACTCTAATCAATTTATCAACACAGAATTTAGCGATATGAGAGCAAACAAACTTGGTTTAACAGGTACAGGTGAAAATTATACATCTGATAGAACAGTTACAAATGGTACTGATGCAAAACGAATTGAATGTGCATTAAATATTTCAGATCGTCTTGGAGCTGAAAATGCTATTAGTGCAATTGATAAAGCTATAACAATTGTATCTAATGAAAGAAGTAAATATGGTGCTATTCAAAATAGACTTGAATACACTATGAACAATTTAAATACTACTGCTGAAAACATGACTAATGCAGAAAGTACAATTCGTGATGTTGATATGGCTGAAGAAATGATGACACAAACAAAGAGTAACATCTTACAACAAGCATCTCAAGCTATGTTAACACAAGCAATGCAAAGACCTCAACAAGTATTAAACTTATTAAAATAATTAATTAAAAAATAATTTTGAAAAAAATTTAAAAAATTTTTTCAAAAACTATAAACTTTTATTTTTTTATCCGATAAGTATAATATCAATAATAAATTTGAAATTAATTTTAGGAGTTACTAATGGAAATTAATAATAATATAAACTTAAACTCTATTGATAAAACTTATAATGTTTTTGTTACAGATAAAAATATTATTAAAGAAAATGATAAAGAAGAAAAAAATTCTTTAAATGAAAAAACTATCAATAATGATATTAATTTTAATTTAAATAAAATTGATAATAAAGTAGAAAATGAAATTCCAGATATTAATGCATTATTATCTAGCATTAAGAGTGGTTTTGAAAACGGTGCAAACGCTGATATTTTCAAAGCTCAAGGAACTTCAAATATTTCTAACTTATTTAAATAATAACTTAGGTTACCTTAATATTTCTTAATATACATACACACCAAAGCTTACCACTTTGGTGTGTTTTTTTATTGAAAAAATTTTTAAAAAAACTATAAAGTTTAAAAATATTAATACGATAAAAATATTAAATAACTAAATGGGAAATTTAGAGGAGGAATTAATTATGGTAATAGCACATAATATATCAGCTATCAATACTTATAATAAGATGGGAATATCTGCAACACAAACAGACAAATCTATGGAAAAATTATCTTCAGGATATAAAATAAATAGAGCTGCCGATGATGCTGCTGGATTAAGTATTTCTGAAAAAATGAGATCACAAATCAGAGGTTTAAACCAAGCTTCTGAAAATGCACAAAACGGAATCTCTATGATTCAAACAGCTGAAGGTGCTTTAAATGAAGCTCACTCAATCTGTCAAAGAATGAGAGAACTAGCAGTACAAGCAGCCAACGATACTAACGCTGCATCAGATAGAGCTGCGTTACAATCTGAAATTGATCAATTAACAAGTGAAATCAACAGAATCGGTAACACAACTGAATTCAATGGTATGAAATTACTTAATGGATCAAAAGTTAAAATTACAGGTAAAGAAGAAATTGAAGTTGCTGACGCTGATGGAACAACAACTAAAAATTTCTCAAATCAAAAAGCAGTTAATACAGCTAAACTTGTTTTAGTTGGTGAAAATATAGAAGTTGGAACTGGTGATGATGTTAACTATGATAACTTACAAGCAATTGAAGGAGTTAACACAATTGAAATCGGTAAAAAAGATGGTAAATTAGTTGCTAAATTAGACTTTGTTGAAGCTAAAGGTACAGGAACAGATGCTACTGTTGCTGGAACAAAAGCAGCTCACTATGCTCCAATGGAACTTATTCAAAACTCTGATGGAAACTGGGTTTATGATAACCATGGAATCAAATTCACAGTATCAAAAGATTCTGCACAAGAATTTATTACAAATGGTGATGATAAAGATATCACAAAAATAGATTTATTTACAGCCGCTGGTGCTGATGCAACAGATAAAGTTGTTAAAGCTAAAACAACAAATGGTGGTAAATACGGAATAAAAAATGATTATAACAATGATTCATCTTCTACAATAAAAATTCAAGATGATACATTTAAAATAAATTCATGGGGAGATGGAACTAATAGAATTGACTACGATAGAATTGAAGTAGTATACAAAAATGCTGCTGCTACAGAAAAAGCAACATTAAGTGTTGAATTCTATAATGGATCAGATAAAGTAATTTCTGATAACATCGAACTTGCTGCTCCTGCTGCTGGCGGAACAGTTACATACAATGCTAATGGTGCACAATTCACAATTGCATTAGATGCTGCTGCTAAAGCATCAGATAAAATGAGCATCTCAATTGATGTTGATAAATTATATAGTACAAAAACATATGAAGGAAATAGACAAGAATCAGATAACAGTGTTTACTTCCATGTTGGTGCTAACACAAACCAAGTTATTAACACAACTTTCGGTGATATGAGAGCACACGCATTAGGATTAACAGGTAATGGTGAAGGATTCACTGACGATTACACAGTTAACAATGGTACAGATAGTACACCTACAGAATGTGGATTAAATATTTCTACAAGAGCAGGGGCTAACCATGCAATCGACGTAATTGACAATGCTGTTACATTAATTTCTCAAGAAAGAAGTAAATATGGGGCTATCCAAAATAGACTTGAATACACAATCAACAACGTTGATACAACTGCTGAAAATATGACAAATGCTGAATCAACAATTCGTGATACAGATATGGCTAGTGAAATGATGGAACTTACAAAGAATCAAATTCTTCAACAAGCTTCTCAAGCTATGCTATCTCAAGCTATGCAAAGACCTCAACAAGTATTACAATTATTACAACAATAATAAATATGAAGCAACTTTTTGGTTGCTTCTTTTTTTATATTATTAGAAAGAAGGTGTTTTTATGAACGAAGACAAAAATACATTAGATTACGATTTAATCTTTGATGAAATTAAAAAAGTCAGAAGAAGTAAACATATTTCACAAAACAAAATAGCAAAGGCACTAAATATTTACCCAACTACTTATTGTAAAATAGAAAGTGGTAATATACATGTAAGTCTAGAAAAGATTGATAAAGTATGTACATATTTAGGAATTGATATTGCTAATCTTTTTGCAAGAGCTTCAAAAACAAGTAAGACATATTTAGAAAAAACTTTTTCTGATTATTTAGTTTTCTTAAGTTATCGTAAAAGAAAATTCATATTAAGAGTTCTTAAACTTTTAATAGTTTTATAATCTAAATGGCAAGATATAGATCTTGCCATTTTTTATTTATAAAAATTTACGCAAAAAAATAACATCATTTCTGATGTTTCTAAAAATGTTAATCTATTATATATAAACAATAAATAAAGAGAAAAAAGAAAATCAAATCCTCGACCTATTAGTACTTGTCAACTAAATACATTACTGTACTTACATCTCAAGCCTATCAACCTCCTAGTCTAGAAGGGGTCTTACTACTTGCGTATGGGAAATCT
>JAKSVV010000001.1 GCA_024407775.1 Clostridia bacterium | reverse complement strand
TTGGTACACTTCTTGGACTTATCATTCTTTTACAACACATGGATGACCCAGATGCCCTTGGACCATCAATGTCCGTTGCGTTAGTTACAACATTCTATGGTTCTATCCTAGCTAACTTCGTTGCATCACCTACAGTATCAAAACTAAAGGTTAGAAGTAGCCAAGAAATTTTAATGAAACAAATTATGGTTGAAGGTTTATTATCAATCCTAGCTGGTGAAAACCCAAGAATCATTGAAGAAAAATTAAAAGCATTCTTATCACCAGCATTAAGAAAAGCAGAAAAACAAGAAACAAAGACTGAAGAATAATAGATTAAATTTAGTTATACTATAAAATTATGAAAAGGTAGGAGGTGATTTCATGGCAATCAAAAAGAAAGAAGATGCACCAGCTCCTGGCTCTCCTGCGTGGATGAGTACATACGGGGACATGGTTACATTACTTCTTACATTCTTCATCATGCTTTATGCCATGAGTGACACCAATACCGAAAAAATGAAACAAATTGCGGTCTCTATGAGAAGTTACACAGGATCAACTGGTGTACTTGGCGGAGGAGAAGCATTAATCGATAATGGTAAACTTATGGGTAGCGGTATCTTACCACTTCCAGCATATGATGCAATGTTCTCAGATCAACTTATTGGTGTAAAAAATGGAGCATTAAGTGCTGCTATGGAAGCACAAGTAAACGAAATGACTGAAACACTTGAGAAAGCATTATCAGGTGAAGGAAAAGAAAAGAGTACAGAAGATAAAATCACTGAAGCACTTCTTGAAGAAATGTTAAGTGAAGAACAATTAAAAGAACTTGCTGAGCTTGCAGATATTGCTGAAGCTCTAGGAAACTTAGGCGAACTTACAGCCGAAGGAAAATCACTTGAAGAATTACTTGGAGAAATGTCTATTCAAGAACTTGTTGGTGGACAAACTCTTGAAGAATTACTTGGAAGTGATATGTTAGAAAAACTTCTTGAATCAACACAAAATGGTGATAGCGGACAAACAAAAGAACAAGAACAAGGTTCTAACGGAAAACAAAATGATCATGGTAATAATGGTCAAGATCAAAATCAAGGAAACAATGGTCAACAATCTGACCAAGGAAATAACGGAAAAGATCAAAACCAAGGTAACAAAGGACAAGATAAAGACCAAGGCAATAATGGTCAAAAAGCAGATCAAGGAAATGACGGAAAACAAAATGACAAAGGTAACCAAGGCAAAGATGATGGTAATAAAGGACAAGATAAAGATCAAGGCAATAACGGAAAAGAAATTGCTGATGAAACTTTAGAAAAATTACTTGAAGCTCTTGATGGTGGTAAGACACTTGATGAACTTATAGGTAATATTACTATGGATGATCTTGATGGAAACAAAACACTAGATGAATTACTTGGTGAAAAGAACTTAGAAGAAGCACTTAAGAGTGAAGCTCTTGCAGAACTTCTTGGTAACTTAACACTAGATGATCTAGTTGGAAATAAAACTTTAGAAGAACTAATCGGTGGTAAAACACTTGATGACCTATCAGGTCAAAAACTTATGGAAGAACTTCTTGGTGGTAAAACTGTTGAAGAATTAGTTGGTGGTATGACACCTGAAGATTTACTAGGTGGTAAGACAATCGAAGAACTAATCGGAAACAAAACACTTGATGAATTATCAGGTAACCAAACAATTGAAGAATTACTTGGTAATAAAACAGTTGATAAATTATCTGGTAATAAAACAGAAGCACAAGAAATCGGTAATCAAACACCTAGTGAATTCTTAGGAGCTGATAAACTTGAAGATTTATTCCAAGGAAATAAAACAGCACAAGAATTTATGGGTAATAAAACCGAAGAAGAAAAGTCTGGTAATAAAACAGATGATGACAAAAAAGGCAACAAGACAGATGATGCAAAACAAGGTAACAAAAATGATGAATTATCAATTGCTGAAGAATATGGAGACAAAGTTCAAATCTCAGCAGGCGATGGATTTGTTAAGATCACTTTTGGTGATGGAGTATTATTCGATACAGGAAAAGCTGATTTAAAACCATCAGCTAGAACATTACTAAAAGGCCTATACGATGCATTAAAAGATTTTGAAAAAGACGGAAATCAAATCGTCGTTGAAGGACATACTGATAATGTACCAATTCATACTTCAAAGTATCCAAACAACTGGTACTTATCATCAGATAGAGCTCTTGCAGTTTTAAGTTATTATGTTGATATGGGAATTAAACCAACATTCATTAGTGCAACAGGTTATGGAGAATTCTATCCAGTTGCAAGTAATGATACTGAAGACGGAAGAGCAAAAAACAGACGTGTAGAAATTAAGATAATTTCAAAATATGCTGAATAAAGGAGAATGGAAAGATGGATGAAGAAAACAAGAATGAAGAAGTAAAAGACGAAGGTCAAGACAAAGAAGCTAAGAAAGCTAAAAAATCTAAAGAAAAATCTGGTGGTGGAAACGGAGTTTCTACAGGATTACAATTCTTAATTTTAATGGTTATGGCTGCTATGGTATTTCTTCAATATACAACAATGCAAAAAGTTGAAAACATTAATAATGGATTAAGTGAAGAAGGAAAGTTAGTTCAAACTTCTGAAAAAACTCAAGTATCATATGCTGATATTGAACTTTATGAAGTAGTTAATGGTGCAGCTTTCAATGTTAAAGATGGTACAACTGATAGATACTTAACTATGACAGTTAACCTAGGTATTAACACAAAAGATAAAGCTTATAAGAAAGACATTGAAATTTTAAATGCTAAAAAAGAAATCATCAAAGAAAAAGTTGAACAAATTGTTACATCAACAGACATGTCATACTTTGATGGTGCTGATAAAGAATATACTGTTAAAACAAAAATTTTAGACACATTAAATCAAACATTTGGAACAACAATAGTATGTGATGTGTACTTTAGTGATAAGATTAAAGCTTAGTATTTGATATATATTGTTGGCAAAGGGGGTGAAGACTAATGGCTGATGTTCTTTCTCAATCAGAGATTGACGCGTTACTATCCGCTTTAAATACCGGTGAAGTTGATACTACCGAAATGGTATCAGCTGAAAAGAAAGTACGTGACTATGATTTTACAAGACCATCAAAATTTTCAAGAGAACATTTAAAAACATTACAAATTATATATGACAACTATTCGAGAGTATTATCTAGCTACTTTTCTGGATATTTAAGAATACCTACACACATTACAGTTGACGGTGTTGAAGCTCTTACATATAAAGAATTCAGTGGAGGTTTATCAAACCCATTAGTATTCACAATGATTAACTTTGCACCACTTAAAGGTTCTATCATGGCAAAGATGAGTGCTAAACTTGCTTATGCAATTATAGATAGAGTACTTGGTGGTGAAGGAATCGAAATCAAAGAAGAAAGAGAATTCACAGAAATAGAAATTGCTCTTATGCAAAGAGTAGTATCAAAGATGGCAGAACTTATGAGAGAACCTTGGGAAAACGTACATCAAATTCACCCAAGACTTGAAAAGTTAGAAACAAATGTTCAGTTCGCCGAAGTAATCGAACCTAACGAAATGGTTGCGCTTATTACTTTAAATATTCAATTCGGTGAACTTAGTGACATGATTAATATATGTATTCCTCACATGGTCATTGAACCTGTTATGCATAAACTTTCTACAAAACAATGGTTCAGTGTTAAGCGTGAAGAACATCAAGATAACTATAAAGATAGACTAGAAGAAAAACTTACAAAACTTATTGTTCCAATAAAAGCTATTTTAGGAACAAGTGTTATAAAAGTTGATGAGTTTGTTGATCTCCAAGTTGGAGATGTTATCAAACTTGATACAGACGTAAACTCTGCATTAAAGATTTTGGTTGGTGACATCTATAAATTTGATGCCAAACCTGGTATGAGTAGACATAGAAATTCAGTTCTCATAACCAAGATTATAAAGGAACCACCAAAAGAAGGCGAAGAAGAAAGTGTTGGGAAGGAGGAAGCAAATGGCTGATACAATATCACAAGATGAAATTAACGCACTATTTGCAAATGCTGGTGGCGGAGACGCTGGAGCATCTAGCGATGGTGGAACAACAGGTGCAGCCAGTGGCGCAAGCCTTACAGATTCCGATAGAGACGTTTTAGGGGAAGTTGGAAACATAAGTATGGGTAGCGCTGCTACAACATTATCATCATTACTTAACGAAAAAGTTAATATTACTACTCCTACTGTTAAAGAAGGCAGTACTTTAAAAGAATTGTTAGGCGGAGCTGATAAATATGTAGCAATTGATATCAAGTATAAAACAGGACTTGATGGATCTTTCATGTTACTTATGAAAGAACAAGATGTTAAAATTGTAGCTAGTATGATGATGGGACAAGGACCTAACGTTGAAGCAGGTAGCGAACTTGACGACATGAGTTTAAGTGCGATTGCCGAAGCTATGAACCAAATGGTTGGTACATCATGTACATCTATGTCACAAGTATTTAGTAGTACAGTTGATATTAATCCACCTTCAGTTGAAAAGATAGATATTTCACAAAGCAAAGTTGTTGCAGGTGTAGATATTGAAAGTGAAGATTACGTTACTGTTGAATTTGATTTAACAGTTGGAGATATCTTAGCAAGTAAGATGGTTCAAATCTTACCTAGACCTGTTGCTAAACAACTTATAGATAAATTAACAGGAGCAAATGGAGGAGGGGAAGAAAAGAAAGAAGAAGTCCCAGCACCAGAAGCAGCACCAGCTCCGGCACCAGCCGCAGCACCAATGCCTGAAGCAGCACCTGCTCAAGCAGCTGCTCCAGTACAAGTAAGTGCACCAGCACCTGCTCCAGTTAGTAATGCATCTTCAGTTCAATTTGAAACATTAGTTGCTGAAAGAGTTGAAGGCGTTAAAGAACAAATTAGTTTAATCCAAGACGTACCACTTGAAGTAGTCGTTGAACTTGGTAGAACTAATAAATCAATTAAGGAAATATTAGAGTTTTCACCAGGGGTTGTTATTGAACTTAACAAGATGGCCGGTGAACCTATTGATATTTTAATAAATAATAAATTTATCGCTAAGGGCGAAGTAGTAGTTATTGATGAAAACTTCGGTATTCGTATAACTGAAATAATAGATGTAAAGAAGAGAATTTAGGAGGAAGAAATGTCAAAGATTTTATTAGTAGACGATGCAGCTTTTATGAGAATGATGCTTAAGGATATTTTAACAAAGGCAGGATATGATCCAATCGTAGAAGCAGAAAATGGATTAGTAGCAGTAGAAAAATACAAAGAAGAAACACCAGATTTAGTAATCATGGATATCACAATGCCAGAAATGGATGGTATTCAAGCTGTTAAAGAAATTAAGAAAATTGCACCAAGTGCTAATATCATTATGTGTAGTGCTATGGGACAACAAGCAATGGTTATTGAATCAATTCAAGCTGGAGCAAAAGACTTTATAGTTAAGCCTTTCCAACCAGATAGAGTTATTGAAGCTGTTCAAAAAGCATTAGCTTAATGCTATATAATAGGTAGAAAATAATTTATTATTATAAAAATAATTAGTAAAAGTAGTTAATTGTTTGGGTAAATAAATTAATGAAGAGGTTTTTATGGGATGGTTAGATGGAGTTATGACATTTCTATCTCTAATATTCGCTTTTGCTGTAATTTTAGGACTTGCATATGTAACAACTAAAATTGTTGCTAGTGCAAGTTTTAAAAAATACAAAAATAAAAATATGCGTTTATTAGAAGGAATGCAACTTGGACCACAAAAGACATTACAACTTGTAAGAGTAGGAAATAAAATTTTATTACTAGCACTTACTAAAGATAATGTTGTTAAATTAGATACATTTTATTCACATGAACTTAACGTATCAGAAGAAGAACTTGATAAGAGAGTAGTATCTTTCGAAGAAGTTTTTAATAATATGACACGTTCTTTCATGCATGATGATAATGAAAATAATAAGAATGAAAATATTGAAAGTACATCTATTAAAAATGAATGCGATAGTAATGAAGTTATTATAAATAATTCTGATTCTAATAAAGATGATGATGAAATAGATATTAAAACTTTATTATTTAAAACACACAGAAGATAATTGTAGGGAGATATTAGGTAATGAAAGGGAAGAAAATAAAAGGTTTATTACTTTTATTTATGATGCTATTTTCTTTAAGTTCTAAGGTTTATGCCTCAGCACTTCCTAGTGTAAGCATTAATATTGATGGAGCAACAAGTCCACTAGAAGTTACAAGTAGTATTCAAATATTACTTATAATAACTGTGTTATCACTTGCACCATCTATAATAATTATGATGACATCTTTTACGAGAATTGTCGTTGTATTTTATTTCTTAAGAGCTGCACTTGGTACACAACAAACACCACCAAACCAAGCATTAATTGGTCTTGCTTTATTTATGACATTGTTTTTAATGATGCCTATATTTACAAGTATTAAGACTACAGCATGGGATCCATATAAGGCGGGAGCTATTACAGAAGAAGTAGCATTTGATAATGCAACAAAACCATTAAAAGAATTTATGCTAAATCAAGTTTATGAAGAAGATTTAGCTTTATTTGCTAATATGAGTAACGCTGAACCAGTTGAAGAATATATTGATCTTCCACTTACAGTTGTTATCCCAAGTTTTATTATTGGGGAACTAAAAAGAGGATTCATGATTGGATTCTTAATTTACATACCATTTATCGTTATCGATATGGTTGTTGCGTCAGTACTTATGGCTATGGGTATGATGATGTTACCACCAGCTTCGATATCTTTACCATTTAAAATTTTATTATTCATTATGGTTGATGGATGGCATTTAATATGTAGTGAATTAGTTTCTAGTTTCAGGATGGTGTCCTGACGTAACTAATTTTTAAATTTGAAAATTATTAAAATTAATATAAATAAAAAAAGAATTATAAATAAAAATATAAGATAACAAAAATATAAGATTAAGAAATAAGTAGGTATAATAAAAGGGGAAAAGGAAAATGACAAGCGAAATCGTTACTAAAGTTGTAACTGATGCTTTGATAACAATACTTGAGGCATCTGCACCGATGCTAATTTGCGGATTAGTTGTCGGTGTTATAGTCAGTATATTTCAGGCTGTAACTTCTATTCAAGAACAAACCTTAGCGTTCGTTCCGAAGATAGTTGCTATTTTCGCGTCTTTGCTTGTTTTCGGTACTTGGATTCTTAACATTCTTATACAGTTTACAAATAATTTGTTCACAAATATGGGACAATATTTAGGATAGCATACTTATTTTAGTATGCTTATTTTTATATAAAAAATTAATGGAGGAAACATGTCTATTACGCTAGATATGGTGGAGCTTGTTATAATATTAATGATAAGATTACTTGGATTTTTTGTAACAGCCCCATTTTTTAATGGTAGATATATTAATACATATGTTAAAGGTGCATTAAGTTTTTGTCTTGCATGTATGATATTTTTTGCTAACGATAATTTAAGTGTTAGCGTAAGCATGTTTGATAATCCACTTGCTTTTGGAGGCATATGTGTTACTGAAGCTATGATTGGAGCAATGATAGGATTTGCTGCAACTATAATATTTAATGCAATTATTTTTGCAGGAACATTAATTGACTCACAAGCAGGACTTACTATGGCAACAGTTTATGATCCATCAAACTCAATGCAACTTGCTATAACTGCTAACTTATATTATTATGCATTAATTGCAATTTTTCTTTGCACAAATATGCATCATACTTTTATAAAAGCAATTTTTTATAGCTATGAATTATTACCTATTGGTAAGTTTGCATTCACTGGTTCAACAGTAAGCTATATTATAAAATTGATGGGGGATATGTTTATACTAGCATTTAAATTTGCAAGTCCAATTATTGCAACAATGTTAATACTTGATGTAGGACTTGGAGTATTAGTTAGAGCAGTACCACAAATGAATGTATTCGTTGTAGGTTTCCCACTTAAGATTGCAATGTTCTTGCTTATTATGATATTTGCAACAGATTTAATTATAGATAACTATGCAATTATTTATGATAAGGGTGTAGATATTATTACAACGTTTATGAAATTATTCGCGATAGAAACTTGATAAAATTTTTTAGGAGGTAGTATGATTAGAGTAATAAATTTTTATGATAATAATGATGATGAAATCATACTATCTTTTTTTAATGAAAAAAATAAAAGTAATTTATTAAAATTAAATTTACAATTTTTCGCTGACAATGAAGGAGCTGGCGGAGAAAAAACTGAAGCACCTTCTGATTATAGAAAAGAAAAAGCTAGAGAAGAAGGACAAGTTGCTAAGTCTGTTGAAATTAATACAGCAATATTAATCGTTGGATTATTCTTTGCATTAAAAATGACAGCAGGTTTTATGTATAAAAATTTAATTAAAGTTATTAATCAAAATTTAGTTTTAATAGAATCACCTGATGCATTATTTACTCCATCTGCAATTAGTAAATGGGTAACAAGAGCATTTGGAGATATGTTATTTACAGCTCTTCCTATCTTTGGAGTAGCCATGGCTTTAGGGATAGTTGCTAATATTATTCAAGTTGGTTGGAAACCAACAGGTAAAGCATTAAAACCTAAATTTAATAGATTAAATCCTATTGAAGGTATGAAAAGAATTTTTAGTAAGAAAGCATTTCTTGAACTTTTTAAATCACTTGGAAAGTTTGGACTTATTGCTTACATTTTATATCTTTGTATAGTTGATGAAATTCTTGCTATGGTTAACCTTGTTAATGTTAGTGCTGACCAAGCGATGATATATATAGGTAAAGTTGTTATTTCACTTGGAATAAAAGTTGGAGGTTTCTTTGCTATTATAGCTGTTATCGACTACTTCTTCCAAAGAAGAGAACTTATGAAAAACTTAATGATGAGTAAACAAGAAGTTAAAGAAGAATACAAACAATTAGAAGGGGATCCAAACATCAAACAACAACGTCGTAATAAACAAAGACAAATGTCTATGTCACGTATGATGCAAGATGTTAAAACTGCAGATGTTATTATTACTAACCCTACTCACTTTGCTGTAGGTATTAAATATGATAGAGATGCAGTTGATCAAAGACCACCTTATGTTGTTGCTAAAGGACAAGATTATTTAGCTCTTCGTATTAAAGAAATTGCTAAAGAAAATAAAGTGGAAATTGTGGAAAACAAACCTCTTGCAAGAACACTTTATGCAACATGTGAAGTTGGTGATTCTATACCAGAAGAATTATACCAATCAGTAGCAGAAGTATTAGCATTCGTTTACAAATTACAAGGAAAGATATAAGAAGATTAATTATAAAAAATATTGCACAATATTTTTATAAGTTTAATATATAAAAAGTACATTAAATAAGATGTATATATAATGAAGGAAAAAATCAAAAAGTGAGGTATAAAAACCTTGCAAATATAGTATAGAAGGGAGATACAAAGAATGGAAGATTGTATTTTTTGTAAGATAATTAAAGGAGATATTCCTAGTTAT
Source organism: Clostridia bacterium (assembly GCA_024407775.1). Classification (GTDB taxonomy): domain Bacteria; phylum Bacillota; class Clostridia; order Lachnospirales; family JAKSVV01; genus JAKSVV01. Next base: position 42,150 of record JAKSVV010000001.1, on the reverse strand, counting down.
AAAATTTATGAAGATGAATATACTTATGCTTTTTTAGACATAGCTAAAGATGTTGACGGACATACATTAGTTGTTCCTAAAAAACATGTTACTAATATTTTAGATTGTGATGAAGAAACATTACATCATGTTATGAATACAGTAAAGAAAATTTCAAATCATTATACAGATGATTTAGGATATGATGGTGTTGATTTAATTAATGCAAATGGAGAAGCTGCTCAACAATCAGTATTCCATTTACATATTCATATCATTCCAAGAAAGAAAGATGATAAAGTTAATGCATGGCCAAATTTTGATGGCGCAAAAACTGAAATCGAAGATATGTATAATAAATTAAAAATGATGTAGAGGCATAATATATGAAAATAATTTTTACAGGTGGAGGCTCTGGAGGCCACGTAATTCCTAATATTGCGATAATTAATTCTTTAAAAGAAAAACATCCTGATATTGAAATAGTTTATATCGGATCTAAAACAGGAATAGAAAAAGAATTAATTGGTGAACAAGGAATTAAATATAGAGAAATATCAACAGGAAAATTAAGAAGATATTTATCAAAAGAAAATATAAAAGATTTCTTTAATGTATTTAAAGGAATTGATGATGCAACAAAAATTATTAAAGAAGAAAAACCTGATTTAGTTTTTTCTAAAGGTGGATTTGTTGCTGTGCCAGTTGTAATTGGTGCAAAGAAAAATAAAGTTCCAGTAGTATGTCATGAATCAGATTTAACACCAGGACTTGCTAATAAAATTGCAAAACCATTTGCTAAAAAAATATGTGTAACATTCCCTGAGACTCTTGGAATGGTAGGGAAGAAGGGAGTTCTATGCGGGTCACCAATTAGATCTGAAATCTTAGAGGGTGATAAAGAAAGAGGATTAAAACTTTTAGGATTTAATAAAGATAAAAAAATTTTATTAGTAATTGGTGGATCACTTGGATCTGTTGCACTTAATAATGCAATTAAAGACGCAATTGATGAACTTAGAGAACGTTATCAAATTATTCATATTTGCGGAAAAGGTAAAGAAGATTTAATTGTTAAAAATAAAGAAGGTGTAAAACAATTTGAATATGTAAGTGAAGAATTAAAAGATTATTTTGCTTGTAGTGATTTAATTATTTCAAGAGCAGGAGCTGGATCTATTTTTGAATTACTTGCACTTGCTAAACCAAATTTGTTAATGCCACTTACTAAAAAAGCATCACGTGGAGATCAAATCTTAAACGCTGAAAGCTTTGAAAAACAAGGTTTTAGCATGGTTATAGATGAAGATACAATTACTAAAGAAAGATTACTTGGAGCATTAACATTACTTGAAGAAAAAAGTGATGATATGATTTCTAAAATGAAAGAAACAAAATTAACAAAAGCAAATGAAAATATTATTAAAGTAATTGAAGAAGAATTAAATTTATAAAAATATAAAATAACAAAATTAAAAATTACAAAAATGATTTAATGATTTTCGTAATAAAAAAATATGCACGCTTCGCGTGCATATTTTTTATTTGTTTAAACTATCAAAGAAATCAAGAACATACTTATTAGTATTAAGAGTTGTTAATCTTTCCTCTGGCCATCCATGATGACAATCTTTGATTGCAACACATTGTACTTTGAATTCGGATTCTTGAGAATCATAAGTATATTCTATTACTTTATCTGATAATGAAACTGGATCATGTAATGTAAGCTTTTGTGTATTGCCATAATAATTCATGACGTCTTCGATTGCTGGAGCCTGCGCGAACTTTGCTGTTCCTGCTGCATTAGATGGTACTGCATCATCTTTCAATCCGAAAATTTCGAGAAATGATAATTCGATATATTCTTTTTTACTTTCCCAAGAATGTTCTTGCATATCTCCTGCGACTGAACAAAAACCTTCGAATGTACTATTTCCTTCAGCAGCAATTGTGTGAACCATAAATGCTCCGTTACTAAAACCTGCAACATAAGTTCTATATGCATCTAGTTCATATTTTTCTTCTGCTTTTAATGCAGCGGCCTGGATAAATCCTAAGTCATCATTTGAGTTTAAACCTGTTCCATTATTCCATTGTATTACACTTGTTTTGTCATCAGGATTTGTTTTGGCCTGAAGATATAATACAGTGTAACCACGAGCTGTAGCTTCATCATTAATTTTTATCATATCGATAAATTCTTCCATAGACATTCCAGAACCATGAAGCATAACAAGTAATGGCGATCCTTTAACATTTTCCGGGAAGAAAATTAAACCTTCTCTTTCTACTCCATCATATGTGATTGAAATTCTGTTATCAGATGCAACATTAAACTTTGTTATTTTAGTTATTAGATTTTCACGATCTTCTTTATCCGCGAATATTTGCTGCCACATGGCATCTTCTTCTGGACTGATTGTTTCTTCTACAACTTTTTCATTAGTACTTTCAATGTCATCTTGTGATGTATTTGTTTTATTACAAGCTACAACTTGAAATGAGAGTGTTAATAAGAGTAATACTATTAGTGTCTTTTTCATTTATTAAACCTCCAGTATAGTGAATCACTACAATTTTGTTACGATATTTATATCATGAGATCGATACTTTTGCAATAAAAAATCTCTAGAAAATCTAGAGATTTATTTGTACTTTATTTTATTTTTTTTTACATCTTTGGTTCACATGTTAAATTTATTCCGAAGTTTTTTAATACATTAAGTTCGCTCTTTTCAATGATATAACTTGCATGTGCTTCACATCCTCTTAGGTTATCAAAACTTTTTATTGCTTTATCTATGATAGGATTTGTTATAGAACAAATACTTAAAGCTATTAGTACTTCAGGCAAACTTAAAAAGTATGATGTGTTATATGATGTATTCTTTTTTAATCTAAATATTCCATCAAGTACTTGAGGTGATAATAAAAATTGTTCATCAGGAATTTTTGTCATACCTTTGATTGCATTAATTATACATGCTGATGATGCAGATAATAATTCTGATTCTTTTCCTGTATAAATTTTTCCGTCGTTAAGTTTTATTGCTATGACATTTGTATTTTTTTCTTCACTCTTTTTTAATGCATACTTAGCAATTTCTCTATCATCTAATGTTAGTTCTAGTTTATCCATTAATGATTTTATTTTTTCTACTGCTTCATTTTTTGCTATACCTTGTTTATTATCACAAAGAATATTGTAGTATCTTCTTATAATTTCATCTTTGGCTGCTTGCTCTATAACATCATTGTTTACTATACATGCTTTAATCATGTTAACTCCCATATCAGTAGGAGATTTATAAATTTCTTTTCCTGTTATTTTTAATAAAATATTTTTTAATATTGGGAATGTAGAAATATCTCTGTTATAGTTTGTTGCATTTTCACCATATGTTTCAAGATGAAATGGATCAATCATATTTACATCATTAAGATCAGCTGTCGCTGCTTCATATGCAATGTTAGCTGGATGCATTAAACTTAAATTCCATATTGGGAATGTTTCAAATTTTGCATAACCTGCTTTAACACCTTTTTTATATTCATGATATAGTTGTGAAAGGCATGTTCCAAGTTTTCCGCTATTAGGACCGGGTGCTGTTACTACAACTAATTTTTTTGTTGTTTCAATGTATGGATTTAAACCATAACCTTTTTCACTAACAATAGTTTCAACATCATTTGGATATCCAGGTGTTGGTCTATGTTTATATAATTTAATTTTTCTTTCTTTAAGAATTTTTTCTAAGTGACTTATATTTATATTATCGTTGTATCTTGTAACTACTACACTATTAACTTGTATCTCAAGTTTTTGTAAGTTCTCAATTAATTTTAAAAGATCTAATTCGTAACTTATTCCATAGTCTGCTCTAATTTTACTTTTTTCAATGTCACCTGCATTGATACAACATATAACTTCTAAGTCATCTTTAAATTGTTTTAATAAATTAATTTTTTCATCAGGCATGAACCCTGGGAGTACACGTGATGCATGATAGTCATCATAAATCTTTCCACCAAATTCAAGATAAAGTTTGTTATCAAACATCTTTATTCTTTCTTTGATTTTTTCTCCTTGTACTTTTTGATAAAGCTTGTTATCAAAACCTATTTCCATTTGTTGCTCCTTACTCCCCTTAAAACAAAAAAATAGATTTTAAAAAAATCCGTTTTAGGGGGTTTTTTTAAAATCTACCATATTTAAATTCTATATCAAATTTTTAAAAAATCAAGTTTTATAAACCTAATTGGTTAAATACTATATCAATTCTTGGATTGTCGAAGTTTTCAACATCTCTCCAAGGTGTTTGCATATCAGCGTTACCTGATTCTTCAAGTAATTCGTCACAATCATCACTAAGTAGTGAATTGATTGTAGCTTTTACTAAACTCATTTGATCCAAAAATTCATCTTTATCTTCTAATTTTGATACGAAGTTATCTAATACAGTTTTAATTTGATCATCATTAATTTCTGAACCCATACTCCAATTGATAATTGTAGCTGCAAATGGAACTGCTTTTAATGAACTACCTGCTGTACCAACTTCACAATTTTCATTAATGTCTTTTAATATGTTGTAGTATTCCATTTCAATTTCGTTCATTTCGTAATTGATAACAACATCTTCTTCGTTTTCGATTTCATAAACATCTTCTTTTACTTCTTTAGTACATGCTACAAGAGTAATACCCATAGCAAGAACTAATGCTAGTGATAATATTTTTTTCATACATACCTCCAAATATTTTAAATTTAAATTTTTATAATTATTTATTTTTTACTATATTAAATTCTAAAATAAATTTAAAGAATTTTTTATCTTTATATTTTTCTAAAATATAATAAATTAATTTTGTAATTAACCAAGCAATGATTGCACTAACAAGCCCAACTAAAATTCCACCTAAAATATCTGATGGGTAATGAACCATTAAGTAACATCTACTAAATGTTACTAGTAATACTCCAAGTATTCCCCATGATGAATATCTCTTTTTTAAATAGATGAATAGTGTTGTAAATCCTGCCATAGTCATTGTTGTATGTCCTGATGGGAATGAGAAACTTGTATCATTTGTTGTTCCTATGAATTGCCACCAAGAATTATATGTATCATTTTGCATGAATGGTCTTGGTCTTGCAACAAAATCTTTTAATCCAAACTTTGCTATAATTGTTCCAAGTCCTAATGCACCGATTAAACATATTCCGATTTTTCTTGTCTTTTTAAATAATAATAAAATTAATCCTAGTATAAAAAATACTATCCCATTATCAAATACAAAACTAACAATATCACAAAGTGGTCTTAAAATATTTCCACTTGTTTCTGCTAAGTTATGTAATGATTCTAAAATTTGATAATCAAAACTTCCGAAGAAATTATTTAATACTTCAGCCATTAGTTTGCCTCCTTATTTAATTTCATTTCGATAGCTTCATTATATAAACTTCCGTTTGTTATTTCACAAGGAATAAATCCCATGTGACGACAAAAATCTATTCCATCTGTATTTATTTTTACTATATGTGCTTTATTAACATTATGATTATTAATTGCAATGTTAATTAATTCTTTTCCTATACCTTGGTTTTTATAATCTGGATGAAGATATAACATTTCTAAGTTTTCATTTTCACATCCCATAAAACCAATTATATTTTCTTCATCATTTTTTACTATGATTAAGTTTTCAATATTCTTAATCATTTTTTCAGTGTTGCTTTTAATTTCTTCCATGCTTTCTTTTGGCATAACACCATTTAGGTGTTCAATTGATTTTTCGTAAACTCCTAAAATTTCGTTTACTAGATTTTCATCTCTTGATTCAATATCCATATTGTTACCTTTCGTATTTTAATATTTGCCATAATTTTTCCTTAACAATATTAATATATCATAGTAAAAAATATAATCAATAACTATATTAATAAATGAATATTGTTATTAAATAAATTATGATTATATCTTGATAAAGATTTTATTCGTCATATAATTAAACTATCTAGCATGATAAATATATTTGATATTTATTAAACGATTAGAAAATCAAAACGTAAACAATAATTTTATTAAGAAAGGTGAATAACATGAAAAAAGTTTTAAAAAGTATTTTAGGATTATTTTTAATCGCATTATCTGTTTCTATTTTTACAGGATGTACTAAAGAAGAAACTGTAGAAGTTGGAATTTGTCTTCCTAGTGGTGAACAAAATAGATGGTTACAAGATAAAGCACAATTTGAAGAAATGCTTGATGGTGTTGGTTTTAGTAGTGAAGTTTTATTTAGCCAAGCATCTAGTATTACTGAAAAAGAAAATGTTAAAAAATTAGTTGATAAAGGTATTAAAGTTTTAATTATCTGTCCAGAAGATAGTGAAGCTGCTGCCGATTCAATTCAATATGCAAAAGATAATGGAGTTAAAGTAATTACATATGATAGATTAATTACTGATAGCGATGGAGTTGATTACTTCGTTACATTTAACTCAACTGAAGTTGGAGCTCTTCAAGCTCAATATTTAATTGATAATAAACCAGAAGGAAAAGGAATACCTCTATATTTATATACAGGACTTCCTGCAGACAATAATGCTGGAATATTCTTTAGAGGATCATGGGAGGTATTACAACCATATCTTGCTGATGGAACATTTGTTTTAGCAAACTGTCCTGAAGCTCAAAATAATATTTATAATAAAGAATTATCACAAGAAGTAGTAGATAAAATTGTTATGCAAGAAGCAACAGACTGGTCATATGAAGTTGCAAACAATAGAGCAAAAGCAGAATTTGCTAATGCTACAAAAGATCAAAAAGGTGATATCTTAATCTTAGCTGCTAATGATGATACAGCAAGAGGAATTGCCGATGTAGTATTACAAGATCCTGATGTTACAAGTTATAAAATAACAGGACAAGATGCAGGTCTTGCTTCAGTTGTTTATATAGTAAATGGTAAACAAGGAATGAGTGTATTTAAAAATACAAATACACTTGCTAAGAATGCATGTAAAGTTGCTATGAGTATTTTAAATGGTGAAGAAGTTGAAACAAATGCTGAAAGTAATAACGGAAAATTATATGTACCAACTCTTGAAACACCAGTTGAATGTATTACAATTGATAACTATGTAGAAAAATTAATTGACTCTGGTTACTATACACTTGCTCAAATTAATCAATATAAGTAGTTTATTGTTTTTATACATACATATATAAAAAAGGAGAAATTGTATTTCTCCTTTTTTATTTTCTAATATATCTCTTGAAATTAATGCGATATTATAATATTATATAAAGAGAAAAATATATAAGATATAAGGAGATACATTCATGGTATTAGTAGGAAAGAATGCTATAACTGAAGCATTAAAAAGTGGAAAAGAAATTGAAAAGATTATGATAGTTAAAGATAGAGCACATAGTAATATTAGTGAAATTTTAAAAATAGCAGGAGACAAAGGTATTATTAAACAATATGTTCCTTCTAGTAAATTAAGAGAAGTAGCTGGTACTGATAAGAACCAAGGAATATGTGCTATAGTTAGTGAATATAATTACTATACTATTGATCAAATATTAGATAGTGCAGCTAAGAAAGGTAAAGCACCATTTATTATGATACTTGATAACTTAACAGATCCTCATAACTTTGGAGCTATTATTAGAACAGCAGAACTTAATGATGTTGATGGAATTATTATTCCAAAAAGAAATAGTGTTACTATAAATGAAACTGTTAGTAAAACTGCTGCAGGTGCAATTGAATATGTTAAGGTATGTAAAGTTACTAACTTAAATAATGCAATTGAAGAATTAAAAAAGAAAAATGTTTGGATATATGGTCTTGATATGAATGGAGAAACAATTTATAACCAAGATTTAAAAGGACCAATTGCTATCATCGTTGGTAATGAAGGTGAAGGAATGAGAAAGAGTGTTAGAGAAAATTGTGATTTCATTTTATCTATACCTCAATACGGAAAAATAAATTCACTTAATGCATCTGTTGCATCAGGAATTGCAATGTATGAAGCATCAAGACAAAGAAATAACTAATAAGAAAAATAAATAAAAAATCGTAAGTATAAATTTTATGCTTACGATTTTTTTATTATTTTATTAAATAAATATATTAAATAAGATAAAATACATATATTTTTCTTGGTAATAACCTTGTTAAATTACTTGCAAATTAGAAATTTATATTTATAATTAATTCTATACTAAATGATTTGGGGGAAACATGGACAATTTATCATACGATGAAGTATATGAAGAAAACGATAGACTAAAATTACAAATTGAAAAATATAAAGAAACTATTAAATTATATGAACATCACTTTGAAAAAGCTAATACAGAATTTAGACAAACACAAGAAGAAACTAGATATATGAAGCAAACAATAGATGATCTAAGAACACAAATGAAAAAGATTGTTGATGAATATAATAACGTAGTTTGTAAACATAAAGAAATAGAAGAAGCTTTTGTAAGTATTTCTTATCTTGCAAAAACTAATCCAGATGAATGTATCGATAAACTTGAAAGATACTATGATGAATTTCAATCTGTTGTTACTGAAACAAAGAAAGAAGAAGAAAAGGTTGAAAAAGAAAGAACATTTACACTTATTAAAGGTGGAAAATAGTTTAATAATTTATGATAATAATAATGATTATATAGAACCAAAATGTATGTTTTGGTTCTTTTTTATGCCTTCTAATTAAAAAAATATGCTCATTTTGGAACCATTTTTTCTAATATAGTATTGATAAAAATGAGTTATTTTTTCTTCTGCATAATGCATAAATAAAGGACTTTATGAAATTAAACTTTTATATATGGTTCAGTGCAACATTGCACTATATGGTTGAGGTATTTACATGTTTGGAATAAAATCCCAATTTGTGCGTTTTTTGAAGCGACATGTATGTGAAGATCACAATTTTCACAGATGACCCTGTTTTAATTAAGCAGATCGATAGTAATGTAAAAGAAACTATAACGGAACAAGGAGGTGGAGTTCATGTTTCTTTGATTACTAGCGAATCTCGCAGGGTTGTATCACACTTATTCAAACATAATATTGTAACAGATGAAGCATCATTATATTTAATTGATGTGACAGTCAAAAAACAATATGATGGAATTGACTTAGCTAGAACAATCAGAAAATTCGATCCACTTGCTTACATAGTTTTTCTATCAGATAATGATATCTGTAAAAAGTATATTGATTATGAAATAAGATGTTTTGATTTTTTCTTTAAACCTATAGGCAAAACAGAATTTATTAAATTAATCAGTAAGATTGATGGAGACTATGCCCTTATTGCTAATACATTTATGGGAGCTTATAGCAGGAGAATTTCTGTTGTTTCTAACTACAAAAATTTAAATATCCCTATTAAGGATATTATTGCCTTTGAGCACAACAAACCTAAAACAAAAATTTATATGAAAGGTGGAATAGTTGATATCTATAGTTCACTAGCTGAGATTGAAAATAAACTAGAAAATTCATTTGGTGAACTTTATCATGGATTTATTAAAATTCATAAAGCTATTATTGTTAACCTTCAATTTGTCAGAAAAGTAGATATTAAAAATTGCTGCGTTGAAATGTCTAATGGAGAAATATTTGTAATGGCAAGATCAAGAAGATACGAAGTTAAAGAAGAATTTGAAAAATATTATGAAGATTTAAATGACTAAAAAATCTATAAAGAAGGAGAGCTTCAAAAAAACACACAAACATTTAAATTTTCTATAAATATTTTTTAAAAAATAATTTTATTTTTAGATATCTATATATAAATTCATATTATATATAGATATTGAAAAAATAAAAACTTGGTGTAATATTAATTTATAGTTAATTAATAAAAAAATAATACGATTAATAATATAACTAATAAAAACAAATTAGGAGATTTGTATATGAGTATTTTAACAAGCGTGTTTAGTGCTAGAACTGTCAGTGTTCTAATTAGATTTTTAGAAGCTCTAATTATATCTGTAGTTGTAGGATTAGACAGAGAAAGAACAAGAAGACCAGCAGGTCTTAGAACTCACGTTATCGTTACACTAGGTGCTTGTGTTGTTACACTTGCATGTTATTTTTATCCAGATGGACATTCTGACAACTATAGAATTCCAGCTCAAGTATTAAGTGGAATTGGGTTCATTGGTGCAGGAACAATTTTAAGATATAAGGATAATGTAGTTGGATTAACAACAGCTGCTTCATTATGGACATGTGCTGCATTTGGTATTTGTGCCGGACTTGGTGCGCATGATGTTGTAATAATAGGTGGTATATTATTCTATTTAACATTAAAAATTGTACCAGCAATTGAAAGAAAATATCTAAAGAAAGTTATTGAATTTAATATTACTGTTACAGCAGGAGAAAACAAAAAAGATTTAGCAAAAGTATCAGAACTAATTAAAGAAAGAGGAATTGAAATTAAATCTGTTAATATGAGTGCTGATAATTTTGGAAACAAACTTTATGAATTTAACTTAGGTGCAAATAACCAAGATGTTAAAAAGAAATTTATAAATGATTTATATCTATTAGATGTATCTGGAGTTAAAGAAGATAAAGATGAGTATGACGAAGAATAAATATTTTGTTTTATAAAAAAATCACATGCATTGCATGTGATTTTTTATTTATAAAATTTTTATTTAATTTTAAATTTTTAATTTTAAATTTATAAATTTTAAATTTTATTTTTAACCATTATATTTGAATAATGCACTAGGGCGGTGACCTTCACCTTTCTTTTCTTTATTTGTTTTAACAACTTTATCTGCAATGATTCTTCTAAATGCAGGATCTAATAATTTTTTTCCTAGAACTATTTCATAAACTTGTTGTAATTCTCCAAGTGTAAAATATTCACCAACAAGATTAAATGCAATGTCTGTATATTCGATTTTGTTTTGTAATCTTTCTCTACCTTGAATAATTACTTTTGCATGATCGAATGCTAATTTTTCGTTTTCTAGAATTTCATAATTATAATTTTCACTTGTTTTATTTATTCTAGTTTTTTTACATTTAATAAAAATATCTTCATTACCATTATTTAATTTATATGATACTAATATACTTCCATCATTACTTATTTCTTCGTTATAATCTACAACATTAAACCATGATGCATTGTCGTTTAGTTTATCTTGTATTTTATTTTTATCTATTAAAGCAATATAAGCAGTACTAACAATTCTCATTCGTGGATCACGATCAACATCTGAATAAGTATAAAGTTGTTCCATATATATATCATGTAAATTTGCTTCACTTGCTAAAATTCTTTTAGCTGCTTCTTCACCTGTTTCATCCATTTTTACAAATCCACCAGGAAGACACCATTTATCTTTGAATGGATATGTTGTTCTTTTAACAAGTAAGATGCTAAAATATTTTTCATTTAATTTTCTATAGTTTTCTTGTTTTTCTTCTGATACTGAAAAAATTAGAGTATCAGATGTTAAAGATAATTTTTCAAAAGCGTTAGAATTATAATTTTCTAAAAATTCTTTTTCTGATTTATAATTTTCTTCTTGTGACATATAAACCTCTTTTTATTAATTTGTTATTATCAACTTTATTATAGCAATATATGATTTTGTTGTAAAGCATATTTATATATTATTAGATTACTTCTAGGATTGTGTTTTCTTCTACATCATCATTAGCTTCTTCTTTAGTATAAGTTGTATTAAAAGCTGTTGTTATACCTAATTCATCTTTAATAATTTCTTTGGCTGCTATTAATCTTTCAAAATAATTACCACCTATTGTGTGATATTTAATTTCTTTTTCATCTAAGAGTTGTTTTATTTGATTAGAAAATTTTTCTCTATCATTTTCAATTTCTTCATTTCTTGTTCCATCTTGTACGAAAGGAATATCAGGTTCTAGAAATAATACTAGATCCCAATTTGTTATATCATTTATGCTATCAGCAAGATTATTTACTTTCTCCATTTTTTTTTCGTCATCACTAAGAAGAAATTGTCCATAAAATTTTGTTGTTAAACTTTCTGTATCAACAAATAATAATCTGTTTGCATCTTCTAGTGCATCCATAACATTTATTTTTTGTCTAATTATATTTTCATATAAATCTTCACTAGTCATAAATTCTTCACCACCAGCTCTTTCACAAGTATCACGACCAACTTCTTTTACAAAGTTTGTGTTATAACATAGTGCTAGATTTTCACATAACATTGATTTACCTGTTGATTCTCCACCAAGTAATAAAACTTTTTTAGCATAATAACTTTTTGCACATTTAGGAATGTAGTCCCAATTTTCTATGCCAAAGTTTCTTATGTTTGTACTTGATACAGGAACTTCGCCTCTATCAAAATAATATATCATACTATCAGGATATAATTCTTCAAATCTATTTGTTCCAATATAATCACTGCCGCAATATACAACATCAATTTCTTTACCAATGATATTTAAAATATTATCTCTTCCTTGTTCCCAATATGATCCGTTATTATAATCATCTTTATTTTCTGCTTCATCTTTTAATAAATGTATTTGTACATTTTTCATATGTTTTGTTATTTCATGAATCCATCTATATCTAATTTCTTTTGGTACAGATGTATCATCATCTCTGTAACAAATCATAATGTGAAGTTCATCACACATACTTGATGCTTTAATTATATTATTAACATGACCAAGGTGAAGAGGATTAAATTCTCCACCATACATTCCTACTAAATTACTCATAATAATTACCTCTATATATTTTTTTATAAAAATTTAAATTAATTTTTTTCTTTTAATTCTTTTTCGTTTTGTCTGCATTCTTTTTCCCATTTATAAAACATAATAAATGCATTACCTAAATATATTGCCCACATAAGAAGAGTAGCAATGTTATCACTACCATTCATAAAATCCATAAACCACATATATGTACTAAAGATATCTACAGCTATCCATATTAACCATTGTTCTGCATACATTCCAATTGATACGATCATAGCAATTATACTTGATACTGTTGTAAAACTATCAACAAATGGCATTGCGTCATTTAAATATTTAAGTACATATCCATATCCAATTGTTAAAATTGCAATTGATAAGATAGATAATAATCTTACTTTATTACTCATATGTCTTTTATTAACTTCAGCAGTTTCTACATTCATATTTTTAAACCATACATAAAATCCAACGAATTGCATTGGTACGTAATATAATGCGTTAAGCATTGTTTCTCCATAATAAGTTGCTCTGTAACTTATGATTGCATATAGTATACAGTTTACTAATCCGAATAAGTAAGCTGATAATTTTCCTTTACCTGTTAAAACTACACATATAACACCAGTTGATGCTGATATGATTCCCATTAATGTGTCTCCCCAGTAGATTGATAATGCTGTGATGACAATAGTAGCAAGTGCAAGCCATATAATTTCTTTAAGTTGCCATCCTTTAAATTCATTTTTAATTAATTCTCTCATTTTCATAAGATTTCCTCCCTTTTACTTAGTTATATTTTTTAATATATATATTAATTTTTGTTATTAACATTTTGTTATTAACAACTTTTATTATATATTACACCCGTTTCGTGTTATTGTCAATATGTTATTAACAAAAAGTTAAAAACATATGAAAAATATGCAATTTTGAGGGTAAAAAATACCTGGCAAACCCTTTATGGGAGTAGAAAACTAGCAAAATTAAAAAAGTTTCCTTCTATTATATATATGTTTATTTAATATAAGAATAGGTGGGTATTTTTATAAATACTCCGTCTTGATTTGCTTATATATGAAAGTTATGTTATAATAGCAAGAGTTTGAGATAAAAGTATAAAAAGGAGAAATTAAAATGTTAAGTACAAGCGGAGTAACATTAAGATTTGGACAAAGAACATTATTTGAAGATGTTAATATTAAATTTACACCTGGTAACTGTTATGGACTTATTGGTGCTAATGGTGCTGGTAAATCTACATTCTTAAAAATATTATCTGGTGAAATTGAACCTAATAAAGGTGAAGTATTTTTGGGTAAAGATGAAAGACTTGGAGTTTTAAAACAAGATCACTTTGCTTACGAAGAATACAGTGTTCTTGATACTGTTATTATGGGTAACCAAAGATTATATGATATTATGAAAGAAAAAGATGCAATATATATGAAACCAGATTTCTCCGATGAAGATGGAATTAGAGCTGGTGAACTTGAAGCTGAATTTGCTGAAATGAATGGATGGGAAGCTGAAAGTGATGCTGCACAACTTCTTAATGGTTTAGGAGTTGATACTGAATGGCACTTAAAATTAATGAGTGAACTTCCTACACCTTATAAAGTTAAAGTATTACTTGCTCAAGCTTTATTTGGTAATCCAGATGTATTATTACTTGATGAACCTACTAACCACTTAGACATCGCAGCTATTGAATGGCTAGAAGAATTTTTAATTAATTTTGAAAACACAGTTATTGTTGTATCACACGATAGACATTTCTTAAACCAAGTATGTACACATATCGCTGACATTGACTATGGTAAGATTAAACTTTATGTTGGTAACTATGATTTCTGGTATGAATCAAGTCAACTTGCTTTAAAACAAATGTCTGATCAAAATAAAAAGAAAGAAGAAAAAATTAAAGAATTACAAAGCTTTATTCAAAGATTTGCTGCTAATGCATCAAAATCTAAACAAGCTACATCTCGTAAAAAGATGCTTGAAAAAATTGAACTTGATGATATTGGACCAAGTTCAAGAAAATATCCTTTTATTGATTTCAAGCCTGAAAGAGAATCAGGAAAAGATATATTAAAAGTTGAAGGTTTAACTAAAACTGTTGATGGTGTTAAGATATTAGATAATGTATCTTTCATTGTTAACGCTGGAGATAAAATTGCATTTGTTGGACCAAACGGAAATGCAAAAACTATGTTATTTAAAATTCTTATGGGTGAAGAACAACCTGATAGTGGAAGCTTCACTTGGGGAAAAACTATAACATGTGCTTATGATCCAAAAGATAACACAAAATATTTTGAAAAAGAAATGCAACTTGCTGATTGGATTGCTCAATATTATCCGCTAGATGATGATCAACTTGTTAGAGGTTTCTTAGGAAGAATGTTATTTAAAGGTGAAGAAGTATTTAAAGATGTTAGAGTATTATCTGGGGGAGAAAAAGCTAGATGTATGTTATCAAAGTGTATGCTTGAAGCACCTAACTTCTTAATCTTAGATGAACCAACTAACCACTTAGATCTAGAATCTATTACTGCATTAAATAATGGATGTATTAATTATAAAGAATCAATGATGTTCGTATCACACGACCACCAATTTATTCAAACAACAGCTAATAGAATTATAGAAATTGTTCCTGGAGGAATAATTGATAAACTTATGACATATGATGAATATCTTGCTAGTGATGAAATGGCAGCTAAACGTGAACTTGCTTATTCAACAGAAGATGAAACTAGTGAAGAAAAAGATAATTAATTATAAATATTATATGGACTTTTATATAGAGAGATTTGATTTTCAAATCTCTCTTTTTTGTTGTTATAGTTTTTGCGGGATTTATATATAAAGCAGTTAAAAAATTTTTTGCTCAGGGTATAAATTTTTGTTTTCTAATGTCGATATAGAGTTAGGACTAAATTTTGAGAAAGGAGGAATCTATGGACTTAAATATATTATTTGAAATGACTCAAGGCGCTAATAGTGCTAGTGATGTTACAAATAAACTAATGAGTTCTAAAGCACAAAACAAAGAATTCAGTGGTATGTTTGATAACTTAATAAATAAAATTGATGAATCAAATAAATCTAATAACGTTGATGTTATTAAAAATGAAAATGTTGTTTCAAAAAATGACACTATAGATAAAACTACTGATAAAGATTTAGCTCTTGATAAAACTGATGATACTAAAGTAGTAAGTACTATCGAAGATAAAATTGAAGATACAAATGTTATTAATGAAATAAGTGAAGATATAGATGATGATAAAGAAAAAATAAATGATGCATCTATTGAAGCACTTGGTGCATTACTTCAAATGCTTCAAGAAAAACCAGAAGATATGAAAATATATTTTACTGAAAATGAAGATGGTACATTTGAAATTAATTTAGATAATTTGGATTTATTAAAAACTAATTTGGAAACATTTATATCTGATAATAATTTAAATGTTGATATCAATTTATTAAATGAAGATCAAAATTTTGATTTTGAAAAATTAATTGATGTTAGTTTAGATTTCACGTTAGATGAAGTTAATAAACAAGTTAAACTTGTAAATATTTTTACAATGGATAACGAAGAAGAAAATTCTTTAGAAGAACTTCCTATTATTAATGAAGAAAATGTTTTAGAAGTAGAAGCTCCTATAGAAGAAAAAGATGATAACAACTTTAATATTTTAAAAGATGTAATCAATGAAATGATTGATGAAGTTAATGTTGTTAAAAATGTTAAAGAAGTTAAAACTGAAGAAGTAGTATCAGAAGTTTCAGAAGAAATAATTGATACAACTAAAGATATAAAAGAAGATAACGAAATAGTTATTATAGATGAAAAAGTATCTCTTGATGAAGATACTTCTATTAGTGATGAAAAAGTTGATAAAGTTGTAGACAACAATATCGATAGTGATGAAGAAATTGATCACAAAGAAATTAAAAAAGATCATAAAGGAGTAAAACAAGATAGAGTACTTGAAACAAAACCAAAGAATGAATTTAACATTAGTAAAGTTTCAAATGAAAATATAATTCCAGAAGATTTATCTGATGTTATAGATGAAAATCTTATGAGTAACAGTGTTACTGATAGATTTATTGAAACAATTAATGTTACAAAACAAATGGTTAAACATGTTGAATTAAATATTTCTGAAGGTGTTCAAGAAATGAATATCAAACTTGATCCTGAAAATTTAGGTAAAGTTAACTTAAAGATTGTTGCTGAAAATGGTTTAGTTCAAGCTAAATTTGAAGCAGAAAATCAAAAGGTAAAAGAAATAATTGAATCTAACCTAAGCTTGCTTAAAGAATCTCTTGAAAAGAGAGGAGTTGAAGTGACAGGTCTTAGCGTTAGTGTTGGTCAAAATATGAATAACCAAAATAATGAAAGAAATTTAGATGAAATTAGAAAAATAGCTCAAGGAAAAAATCCTCATAAAATTCTTGGCAAAGGTATAAAGATTTTTAATACAACTGCCGAAATAAATAATAGTGAATTAAGAAGACGTGGTTTATATATGACAAAGAGTCAATTAAACTACATAGCTTAGATAAAGAAATTTTTTAAGGAGGCCCGATAATGAGCGGCGTAAGTAATGTTAATGGTAACGTGACTATGGATGATTATATTAAAAAATATGGTCAAACAACTACACAAGTTCAAGCTGAAGAAGCAAGAACATCTGATAAAGATATTTTCTTAAACTTATTAGTTACACAAATGCAATATCAAGATCCACTTGATCCACAAGACAACTCAGAATTCTTATCACAAATGGCACAATTTACTACACTAGAAATTATGGAAAACTTAGGATTTGCTAATGAGATGAATGAAGCAACTGGAATGATTGGTAAGATTATTAGTGCAACTGATGCTGATGGTAACAGCGTGATTGGAAAAGTTGATGGAACAAAAGTTATTTCTGGCGAAGTATATTTACTTGTTGGAGATAAAGACATCGAACTTGGAAAAGTACAATCAGTTGTTAATGATGAAACAACATCAAATGGAGTTTTAGATTATACAAAATTATCTTATGCAAACTCATTAATTGGAAAGATTGTTTCAGGAACAGAAATTTTTGAAAGCGGATATCAAAACACATGGAAAGCATTAATCAATAGCGTAAATGTTACTGATGGAGAAATTCATCTTGAAGCATATGATGCTGTAACTGGTGAAAAACGTGATGTTACACTTGGCGAAATTGAAAATGTAACTGAAATGATTCCAGCCGAAGAAGATATACTTCAATATGTAAAACAATTATATGAAGTATTAACTGCTACTAATGAAGAAGCAGAAAATATTGAAAACGAACTTAGTGATGTGACGGAATAAAAAATATAAATAAAAAGTAAAAGTTATAAAATATAAATTTTGATAATTAAATTGAAATTAGATTGAGTGATATTAAGAAATAAAAAAGTAGAAATTGGAGGATAGGTACAAACTATGATGAGATCATTATATTCAGGGATTTCAGGATTAACAGTTCACCAAACAAAGATGGACGTAATCGGTAATAATATAGCTAACGTTAACACAACAGCATTTAAATCAAGTAGAGTTACATTTACTGATGTATTCTCACAAAAATTATCAGGGGCTTCTGCAGGTAATGAAGAAGTCGGAGGTACAAACTCTAAACAAATCGGTTTAGGATCTACTGTTGGTAGTATCGATATCCTAATGGGTGAAGGTGCTGCACAAAGAACTGATAACGAACTAGATTTAAAAATTGAAGGAGATGGATTCTTCATTGTTAACGATGGTAATGGATATAAATTTACAAGAGACGGATCTTTTAAAATAGATGTTAATGGATACTTAGTAACATCAAATGGTTACTATGTATGTGGATGGACAGCAGATAAAGATGGTAACATTGCAAAAACTCCAGTAGAAAAATTAGCAATGGTTGCAAATGAAACTTACTCAGTTCCAGCTAGTAAAACAACAAAAATTAATTTTGCAAAGAACTTAAATATTGATGACGGATCTACTGAAGCAACAGGTGTTACACAACTATCTACAATCTTCGATAGCTTAGGTAACGAATATACAGTAAAACAAAATTTCTATTATATAGACTCACAAGCTGCAGTTGATAAATATAATGATAACCACGATGTAAAATTAACAGTTGATGGTTACCCAACAGGTTTACCAACTGGAGTTAAAACATATGATATTACAATGGCAAATGTAAATAAAGGTGCAGGAGTAACTGGAGATGTTGCATATCCATTCTGGGTATCACTTGGAATTAGTGATGTAACAAATGCTGAAGGTGAAAGAGTATATGCATCTGATGCTTATGTAACACAAAGTGGTTTAACTAAAGCTGATGTAGCTGATGAAACTGGTGAAGTACCACTAGCAACATTACTTTCAAAATTAAGTGATGCTGGTAATACAGCTGCTGGTTTCCCTGCAGTATTCAAATTTGATGCTTCAGGAAACTTAGATAAAAATGTTGGTGCTGGAATTACAGGTATTAAATTAAACTTTGGTAAAGGAACAGAACCACCAATAAGAGGTATTGTATCTAATGTTGGTACAGGTGATGTTGGTGATGCAACTATTAATGTTATCACATTATCATTAAATGATTTAACACAATACAACAGTTCAACAACTGCAAGTAGTACTTATGATGGTAACAAACCTGGTACTATGAGTTCATACTCAATTGGTTCAGATGGTATCATCTCAGCTAAGTACTCAAATGGACAAACTAAAATTTTAGGACAAATATCACTTGCAACTTTCTCAAACTCAGCAGGGCTTGAAAAAGTTGGTGGTAACTTATATCAATCAACACTTAACTCAGGTGACTTCGATGGTATCGGGGTTGACCCAACAAGTGTAGGATCATTAAACGCTGGTACTCTAGAAATGTCTAACGTAGACTTATCAACAGAGTTCACAGAAATGATCACAACTCAAAGAGGATTCCAAGCTAACTCAAGAATTATCACAACATCAGATACATTACTTGAAGAACTTGTTAACCTTAAGAGATAATTAA
Source organism: Clostridia bacterium (assembly GCA_024407775.1). GTDB lineage: Bacteria > Bacillota > Clostridia > Lachnospirales > JAKSVV01 > JAKSVV01. Next base: position 22,315 of record JAKSVV010000001.1, on the reverse strand, counting down.
TGTAGGCCATAACTAATATATCCTTAATATATAAGATTATGTAAAAAGTAGCATCTATAGCGTAACATAGATGCTCTTTTTTTATGAAAATTTTTAAATATTTTTGTCTATTATTTTTATTATTTGATTATGTTTTGGTTTATATTGTCGATATATTTTTTTGGTGTAAAAAATTAGTGAATTATTATATTGAAAATTTACTATTTTACACTTGATATAAAACTAGAAGATTGATATAATGCAACTACAATACTAATCGTTTGGACTAATCATAAGTCTTTTAGTTTTTGAAATAGGAGGCAATTTATATGAAAGAATTAACTTTAGTTGTAATGGCCGCAGGAATGGGGTCACGTTTTGGTGGACCAAAACAAATCATGCCTGTTGGACCTAATGGTGAGTTTATTATAGACTACAGTGTTTATGATGCTATTAAAGCGGGATTTTCAAAGGTTGTTTTTATTATTAAAAAGGAACATAAGGATGTGTTTGATAATACAATCACTAAGAATTTAAGAAATAAGATTAAAGTATCTTATGCTTATCAAGACCTTAGCTTCTTTGTGCCTAATGATGCAACAGTTCCAGCTGATAGAACAAAACCTTGGGGTACAACACATGCAATCCTTTGCGCTAAAGATCAAATTGACGGACCTTTTGCAATTATAAATGCTGATGATTTTTATGGAAGAGATGCTTACATTAAAGCTGCTGAGTTCTTAAAGAATTCTACAGATGAAAAAGAAGGTGCAGTTATTGCATATCCTTTTGATATTACTAGCAGCAAATATGGTGCTGTTAAAAGAGCAGTTCTTGATGTTAAAAATGATTATATCGTAAATCTTACTGAATCAAAAGTTGAGATTGACGGAGATAATGCACACTGTGAACCTCTTAACGGACAAAGTGCTTTCTTTGTTCCTAAGAATCATCCTGTTTCAATGAACTTGTTCTGTTTTAAGGAAGGATTCTTAGATTTACTTGAAAAAGATTTTGATGAATTTATTCATCAATCAGAAGAAGTTCTTACAAAGGGTGAGTCACTAGTTCCTGATACTGCAAAACGTTATCTTGCTAGTGGTGACTTGAAATTAAAAAACGTAACTACAACTGGTCTTTGGACTGGTGTAACATTTAAGGAAGACTTGCCTAGCTTAAAACAAACAATTAGTACTTTTATTGATCAAAAAGAGTATCCAAAAGCTCTTTGGGATTAAGATTAAAACGCGTCTTTTATGGCGCGTTTTTTCTTGATTATTTTTCCTACTTATTATATAGTATATATAATAAGTAGATTTAAAATATATTATGTTGATTATAAAAATGATTTTTATATAATTATTTTAATAAGAAAAAATAAAATTTAAAAAAATTTAAAAAATAAAATTTAAAAAACAAAAAATATATATGGAGAAAGAATTATGTTTGGAGAAGAAAGTTTAGTTAATAGACACAACGTTACAATGGAAATATCTGCAGCTAGTATGAAGCAAGTTCCTAATACTGATCTTCCTCAAGTTGCTCTTGCAGGAAAAAGTAATGTAGGTAAATCAAGTTTAATTAATGCATTACTTAACAGAATTAATTTTGCTAGAACTAGTTCTACACCAGGTAAAACACAAACTATAAATTTTTATAATGTTGATAAAAAATTATATCTTGCTGACCTTCCTGGTTATGGTTACACTAAAACTGGTAAACATACTATGATGGGATTTAGTGGTCTTATTGATACTTATTTAAAAGAAGCACCACAACTTGCTATGATAGTATTACTTATTGATATACGTCATGAACCAAGTGCTAATGATTTAATGATGCTTGATTTTATTCGTAAGTTACATTACAAACCTGTTATAGTTTTAACTAAGAGAGATAAATTATCTAATAATGAAGCTACTAAAAATATCTCTATGATTAAAAAGAAATTAGAACTTAAAAAAGGTGAAATACTTTTAACATTTTCTAGTACAAAGAAAATTGGTGTTGAAGAATTATGGAATGTAATAGAGGGGGTACTTGATCAAGATGCGTGCGAAGAAGAGGACGAAGAAGATTAATTATAGAAAATTAATCGGTGATATTATTGCATCTTTTATTTTTATATGGGTTATGATGCAAATATTTCTTCCGAGTTTTGATATATTATCAATATATGAAAGAATGCCTGAACTTGTTAGTGGCAACTCTGGATTATTAATTAATGGTGAGATAGTAAGAGAAGGTTCTCCTATTATTTATGAAAATGGAGAAGTCATGCTTCCTGTTTTTATTCTTACTAAATATGTTGATGATACAATTATACAAAATGATAACTATGTAATATGTGCAAATAAAACTACATATATTAGATATGAAAAAGATGAAATAAAATTTGTTTTAAATGGCAAAGTTAAAAAAGGAAATGCATGTCCTATTGAAAAAGATGGTATGATGTATTTACCTATGTCATTACTTAAAGAACTATATGGTATTACTTTTAATTATATTAGTGATTACAATATTTTATTAATGGATCTTGCTAATGTTAAAAGAGATATATGTTTAGTTAATGCTGATGATGTTATGAGAGAAACATCTACAATTAAATCTAGCATCGTTGGTAATGTTATTTTAGGCAGTGAAGTTACTAGATATAGTGATGATGGAACATGGTCACGTATAGTAAATAGTAATGGCGAATCTGGTTTTATAAAATCAAATTTACTTAGCTATAAAGAAAGTATAACTAATGAAGCATCAAGTGATATAGAACTTAATTCGGGTTTAACATATGGTAATGAAAAAGTTTTATTATCTAATGATGAAATGCTTGATGATAAAGAGAATGTAAAAAATAAAATTGATATCGTATGGTATCAAGTTAATAGTAAATCATCTAATCCAAAAACTAATACACTTAAAAAAGTTCCTGGTATGACACATATGTGTTTTACTTGGTTTGAAATTAATGATAAAGACGGTAACATTAGAGAAAAGATTGATAATGATATAGTTAAATGGGCTCATAAAAATAATTATAAAATTTGGGCACTTGTTACTAATCCATTTAGTGATAGCTCATTATCTCATGATATGTTATCAAATGCAGTATCGAGAGAAAATAGTATTAAACAAATGATGAGTTACTGTAAGAAATATGGTATTGATGGAATTAATGTTGATATAGAAAGTATTAAATCAAAAACTGGACCATACTATGTTCAATATATTCGTGAACTTAGTGTATTCTGTAATTTAAATGATTTAGAACTTTCACTTGATATGTATATGCCAAGTCAAGGTACATCATTCTATAATAGAAAAGTTGTAAGTGAGTATGTTGATTACTTCTGTCTTATGGCTTATGATGAACATTGGTCAACATGTCCTGAAGCTGGATCAGTTGGATCTTTACCTTGGGTTGAAAGAGGAATAAAAGAAACATTAAAAGAAGTTGATAATAATAAATTAGTTTTAGGTATTCCACTTTATACAAGAAGATGGGAAGTTGATAAAAAGAATAAAGTAATAAATCAAAAATCATTTGGTATGGATAATGCTATGAATGATTTAAAAGAAAATAAAGCTAAAATTATTTTTGATGAAGAAACAAAACAAAACTTCGGAGAATATACAAAAGATAATTCAATATTTAAAATTTGGCTTGAAGATCAAACATCAATTAAACAAAGATTAGATTTAGCTACTAAATATAATTTAATTGGAGTTGCATCTTGGAAGAAAGGTTTTGATAATGATGATATCTGGAAACTTTATGAAGAATATATGAAAAAGTAAATAATTTATTTTATTAAAATATGAAATACCTCGTACGGTTTTATTAGCCTTACGAGGTATTTTTTTGATTTCATTCCCCTACGGTAGGGTTAGAGGAAGAAAAGTTCTTCCTTAAGTCGAAAATTTTAAAAAAACAAACATTTGGGGTTTCTAAATCGACTTTTGGGGAAGAAATGGTTGAATTTAAAAAATAATTTTTCTATATTTACATCCGGTGAATGTATGAAAGAAATAATTGCAATTTTAATATTTTTAATTTGCGGAATTTATTCTGAGACAAAATTAAATTTATTGGAAACTATATTACTTATTTTTATATTGTTCATTACTGATTTTTTTATTTTGATTATTAATAAATTTGACAGAGATAAAAAAGTAAGATTTAAAAATTTTAAAATATTACTTTTAAACTTTAAAGATTTTATTAATTATAAAAAAATTATTTTATGCTTAATATTCTTTGCGTATGGATTTATCTCGAGTTATATTTCGAATCATCATTTTAATCCATATTCTACCCAAACCCTGTATGATAAACGTGAATACGAAGGAGTTATAACTAAGATAACCACACGTGAAGAAAATTATAAAGCAAAAGTAAAATTAAAATCAGTTAATGAGAACGTTGAAGTTTATATTGATAAAAGTTTATGCAATGAAATATATGCTGGATACAAAATTAAATTAAAAGGAATGCTTACTAACATAAATAGTGTTAAAAATTTAGGCTCCTATAATGAGAAAGAATACAAAAGAGCACAACGGATTTATTATAATTTTTCTGGCGAGGTGCTTAATGTTAGTCCTGGTTATATTTTTATTGTTACTGATTTATCTAAACTTAGAAATAAAATATGTAATATTTACGACTCACTTCTTAGTGAAAAATATAGTTCAATAATTAAAGCAATGATAACTGGAGAAAGCAGTTTGCTTGATAGTGATACCAAAACTCTTTATAAGAATGGTGGAGTATTTCATATACTAGCAATTAGTGGTATGCACATAGGAATAATTTCTTTATTTTTAAAAAAGATACTTAGTTATTTTATCAAGAATAAAAAAATTAAATTCACATGTCTGGTTTCAATTTTGTTTTTGTATACCATTTTCACGGGTATGAATATTTCTACTATAAGAGCATTACTTATGACTATTTTTAGTGAGATAAGTTTACTCCTTGATAGAGAGTATGATTCACTGAGTGGTTTATCACTTGCTTGTTTAATTATATTAATGATTAATAGTGCTAATTTATTTAACGTTAGTTTTATATTATCGTTTAGTGCTATTTTATCTATGAAAGCAAAATTAAGATTAAAAGGTATATTTAAAAATTATGCAAGTACAATATCTGTTTTCATGTTAATGACACCTATACTTACTTATAACTTTTACAATTTTCAAGGTCTAAGCATGATTGCAAATATATTTATTTTACCTCTGACTAGTACTCTAGTCATATCAAGTTTTATTTTAATATTTTTAAAATACATTAATTTTAATTTAGCAATTATTTTAGGAAAACTTATTTCACTTATTCTTATGTATTATGAAGAAGTACTAACTTATTTATCAAAACTAAATGGTTTTAAAATCATATCAGGTAAACTTTCACTTTTTACCATTATAGTTTGGTATGTTAGTTATTTCATTTTATATAAGATCATTAAAGAGAAAAGAGATACTATTAGAGATAAAAGAAGATTTCTTTTGTATATAAAATTGTATGCTTTATCTCTTATTATTTTTTTATTTTCAATATTTTATAAACCAAATGAAATAGATGTAACTTTCATTGATGTTGATCATGGAGATTCAATCCTAATCTTTGATAAAAAAGAAAATAAGTCTCTGTTGATTGATGGTGGTGGCAAAAATGATAATGAGAAAGACACGGGTAATTATAATGTATTTCCCTACTTGAATTATTTAGGTCTTTCTAAACTTGATGTTTGTGTTGTAACACATACAGATAGAGATCACATTAAAGGAATTATTGAACTCATAAGCCTTATAGATATAGGCGAGATACTTGTCCCCCAAGGAACTTTAAGTGGAAATTATTATGAGGAACTTAAAGAAAAAGCAGTAAAGTATAAAATTCCTATAATAGCCATAGATAATAATTCTTACTTTGAACTCGGAAGAGTACATATAGATTGTATTTATCCACCACCTAATATTGATGATTATAAATTTAAACCTAATAACTATTCTGTGGTTTTAAATATGAAAATTGATGATAAAGATTTTTTATTTACGGGAGACATAGAAAAGGAAGCTGAAGAAATTATTATAGATAGTAATAAGATAGAAAGGAATGTCTTTCTAATGAAGGTAGCTCATCACGGCTCTAATACGTCATCAACTGATGAATTCGTAAAAGTTGTCTCCCCTAAATATTTAATCGTATCAGGCAACAAAGCTAATATTACAAACTTCAATAAGAAGAATGTATATAAGTTTAAAAATTCTAAGATAATAACAACATATTATTCTGGAATGATAAATTTTAAAATTCGAGGTGTGAAATGCTAACTAAAGTAGCTATAGTTGATAAGGATGAAAAGTATTTAGAAAATTTTAAAAATTATATGAGTGATAAAAATATTAAATGTTACTCATACATAACTATAAAAGATTATATAGCTGATAAAGAACTATATGACTTTGATGTTATATTAATAAATGATGATTATAAAACAAAAGAGAAAAAAGGTAATAACGTTATTATCTTGCTTAATGAGCAAACGTTAAGTGATGAAGAAGATATTAATAGTAAGTATTATTTTAAATATCAAAATATGAATAATCTATTAAAACAAATATATGAAATTATAAATCAAAGCTACATAAAAGATGATGATATAAATGATAATATACAATCAGTTGATAAAAATCACACTCCATCTATTACATACCCTGTTAAAAATATAGTCATATACAACGCATCATCTTTATATGTTGATGGATTTATGAATAAACTAATTGATGATATTATGCCAGGTACAAAAAAACTAATATGGAATTATGAAATGTTTTCTAATGAAGTTTCGGATGACGGAATGGATATGGCTATGGCATTAGGATCAAATAATATTTTAAATAATGATAGTTTTCTAAATAAACTTAAGAAAGTGAATGACGATACTTTTACTTTTTATCCTTTAACTAACCCTTATGATTTTAATGAATTATCACAAGAAGATTATGTTGATATTAATAATAAATTGAATACTCTAGATTTTAAATGTAATATTTCAATCTTAAAAGGTAATGTTAATCCTTTTATAAATGATGTTATTAATAAGGCAGATACCTTTATATTACTTTATACAAAATATGATGAAATTAAAAAAGACAGAGTTAAAAATTATTTTACTTATATAAAAAAGAAAAATAATAATTCTATTAAGGATAAAATAATAGAACTTAAATTAACTCATTCTAAAAAAGACTATATGCTTCTTAATAATATTAGAGGAATGATATGTTAGATGTAAAAAGTAAAATTAAAAATAAAATTACTAAGCTTGATGATTTTAATAAAGATGAAATTGAATATGTTATTAATGAAGAGATTTCTAAAGCGTCTCTTTTAACTTATATTGATAAAGATAAAAAAGAAGAAATCAAAAATGACATATTGGATGAAATTATCGGTTATGGTAAGATAGAAAAATTTATAAATGATAGTGATGTTAGTGAAATTATGATCAATGGTATAAACGATATCTTCATAGAAAAACATGGTCAAATAATTCAAACTAACATTCACTTAACTTATGCTGAAATTGATAACATTATAGAAAAGATTGCATCTGAAGTTAACAAGATGATAAGTATAGCTAGACCAATACTTGATGCTAGACTTAAAGATGGATCTAGAGTGAATATTGTTGGGAAACCAGTTGCGTTAAATGGACCTATAGTTACTATTAGAAAATTTTCTAAGGAACTACTTAGTGCTAGTGATCTAATTAATAATGGAACTATTACTTCTGAAGTTGGTGAATTTTTAAAATATATTGTTAAAAATAAATACAACATATTTATTTCGGGCGGAACGGGTAGTGGCAAAACAACACTTCTTAATATTATGAGTAATTTTATTGGAGAAGATGAAAGAGTAATAACTATTGAAGATTCCGCTGAATTAAAAATCAATCACATTAAAAATTTAGTGTCACTAGAAACTAGAGATGGAAACATTAATGGTGATAATAAAATTTCTATTAGAGATTTGTTAATCACATCATTAAGAATGAGACCAGATAGAATAATAGTTGGTGAAGTTAGAGGGAGTGAAACTTTTGATATGCTTCAAGCTATGAACACTGGCCATGAAGGAAGTTTATCAACGGGTCATGCTAACTCATCACGTGATATGCTAACACGTCTTGAGTCTATGGTTATAATGGCTTATGATCTTCCTCTTGAAGCTATAAAAAGACAAATAGCTTCAGCTATTGATATCATAATACATATTTCAAGAAACAGTGAAGGAAATAGAAAGATAGTTGAGATTAGTCAAATCTCTGGATATGAAGATGGTCACTATGTTATGAATGAAATATATAAATATGATTACAATAAAAACGAAATTATAAAAATGGGTGGATTAATTGCAAAATAATAAATACAAATTTATCGACAGAAAAACCAAAATAAAAATCTCCTTTTATTTATATATAATTTTCTTTGCTATATGCATGCTGTTTTATAGAAACTTATTTCTAAGCTTTCTTATAAGCTGGTCGTACATAATAGTGTATAAAAAAATATTAAAAGATGAAGAAAATGAAAAACTAAAAAAAGTCTTAATAGATTTTAAAGAGTTTATTAATTTATTTTCAGTTTCTTCTTTAACTGGTGATGAACCAGCTAAAGCATTTATAAATTCATATAATGAGTTTATTAAAATAGCTAGCAGCAATGAATTTATTAATATATTAAAACAAAGTAAAAACTATTTAATAACATATAATGATTTTTCTGGTGCTATTAAAATTCTTAAAGAAGAATTTGATATACCTGAGATTGATAAATTTTATGATTCAATTCTAATTGCAGAAAAAACAACAGGAGATATTAATTCTATTCTTAGTGATACAGTCAAAGTAATTACTGACCGAATTGAAATCGGGTATGAGATAGAAAAAATATTTTATGAGAAAAAATATGAACTTAGAATTATGCTTGCAATACCTATATTAATATATGGCTTCTTATCATTAACTGCCAATGAGTTTTTGATGCCTATATATGAAAGCGTGACTGGTTATATAGTTCTAACTATATGTCTATTTTTACTTATTGGTGCTTATCTAATCGGAGAAAAAATGATGGGTGATATTACTAATGAACTATAAAGATTTAATTTGCAAAATTAAAAATTTTATATTTAGTTTTAACAAAAAATATTTTAAATCGTTTAAGACTAAATTAGTTTCTTTAATAAAAATTTTTAATAAAAATGTTTCGATTTATAATGATCAAATTTTTATTAATGTTTTTAATTATACTTTTTGCTTGGCATTAATAATAATTTTAATAATATTTTCTTTTGTACTTATGCCTAATAAAAAAGAAAAAGAAATGTTTGTTAGTACTAATTACAATGATTTTATATCTGATGATAAGTTCATTAATTTAGATTTAAAACTAGATGGGAAGTTTTATAATTTCGATTTAAAAATACCTAAAGAATCTCCAACTGATATGGATATAGTTGATAGACTTATATATGTCATAACTAATACTATTAAAGGAGATAATAAAAGTTTAACTAATGTTACTACAAATTTAAATTTAGTGACAAAGAATTCATATGGTGCTGATATCTATTATGAAAGCAAAAATGGATATATTGATACCGATAATGGCGATGTCTTACGCCCTTATGCTGGAGAAGGGAACTTTAAAGATACACTTAAAGTTACAGTAACATATAAAGATATTAAGAAAGTAAAAGAATTTAAAATAATAATTATAGAAGATAATATATCTAAACTTGAATCTGATAACAACAAATTAATTACCAAAATAAACGATTTAAATAAAAATGAAAACTTGTTTAATAAAGATGAAAAATTAACCTTACCAACAACTTTAAATGATAAAAATCTATCATGGTATTACCCTGATATAGATAATGAAAATAACAGCTTAGAACTATTAGTATATGTAATTATTATTTATGCTTTGTTAATATTTAATGAATTTAATAAAGAAAAAAGCAAAAGAAAAAAACATGTATTTAATTTAGAAAACCAGTTTATAGATTTTGTAGAAGATTATATACTTCTTCAAAGTGCTGGTTTTAATATTTCAAATGCTATCAAATATATTAATGATAGATATAAGAAAGATAATGAATTAAAACATGAACTTATTAAAATGAATTCTAAACTATGCATATCCGAAAACCCATATAAGGTTTTAGAATCTTTTGGTGAAGAGTCACATAGTTCAAATATAAAAAGATTTGTAACAACATTAATAGTTAATCTTAAAAGAGGTAATGGTAACTTATGTGAGTTATTAAAAAATGAATTAAATTTGCTTAACATTAATAAGAAATATTCTTATCAAAAAATAGCAGAAGAAAATAATATTAAAGCATTACTGCCTCTTATGATGATACTTATATCAACTATGATTATGGTTGTATATCCGGCAGCATGTGCGATGAATTTCTAGGAGGAATATGAAGTCTAAAATTTTTAAAAATGAACAAGGTGTAAATACAATTGAGATTGTAATTATACTTGCTGTTGTAGTAGGAATTGCTTTAATCTTTAGAGATAAAATGATTGGCTTCGCGAGTAATATACTTAACGACGTATTAAATACCCAGACGGATATTAGTCCTGAGACAATTAGAAATTCGGGATTAGAATAATGAATGAAGAAGGTAATTACTCAATTGAAGCATCTATTGTATTACCTTTAATGATGATTTTTATAATTACAATTATTACGATTACTATTTATATATTTAATGGTAATAAAGAAAATCTGATATCAAATAATTCTAGCCTTGATAATAATTTTAATATATATGATGGAATAAATAATGTTAAAGAAGATAACATACTTTTTGATTAAAACAAAAAATAGTATCTTAAACGAAGAAGGAATAAACAGTGTGTTTCTTACCATTATTATAACAGCTTTATTACTTTTAATATTTTCGTTCATAGATATACTAAGAATATATTCATCAAAAAATAATTTAAAAGAGATGTCATATGTAGCTATTAACACAGTGATGTGTGATTATGCGACCGAACTATATAATGATTATCATCTACTAGGTATCTGTTATCAAAATGAATTTGAAATTGAAGATGTAATAAAAAACAATTTAATTAAAAATATTAATTTTACTAAATTTAATAGAACTCATATTAATGATGTAAAAATAATTGGTGGCACAAAACTTAATAATATATATGAAGTTAAAAGACAAATTGGTTTATATGAAAGTTTAAAATTTAAAAATAATATTTATCAAAATTTGTTTGAATCAGTTATATCATTTATTGATACAGATTATTCTGATTCAAAAGAAACACATGATAAAGAAATTAAAAGTGTTAGTGAAGATGAATATGAGAATGTGCTTAGTTACGCATCACGCGATACGCGTGATACGATAGTTAATAAAGTTAATACAGATAGTGATACAGATATTGTTTATGAAGATGATATTGATAATGATATAGAATATGAAAAATATACTATAAAACTTGATAACATATATGAAGATTCTAATAACTTTGTTAATAAGATTAAAAATGTTTTTGATTTTAAAGATGATTTATATTTAACATCTTATACAATGGAAACATTTAATTCTCTTATAACTAAAAAAGAACGTAATTCGTATTTTGATGCTGAAATTGAATATATAATTTTTGGATCTAATAGTCAGAATACAAACATTAAAAAAACGAAAGAAAAAATTTTGCTTATGATTTTTCCTGATAAGTTATTAGAAATATCTCATGATAATGAAAAAGTTTTAGAAGCTGAACTTATAGCTTGTGCTGTTTGCGGATGGTGGTCTAGTGATGCTGGTGTTACAATATGCAAAAATTTAATCCTAACTTCATGGGCACTTGATGAAGCAAATAGTGAATATGAAAATTTACTTTTAGGTAATAAATATAAATTATCATATATTGACTATGAGTTATCATATGATGATTTTTTGAAAATTATTTTACTTGCGATGGATGATGATGCTCTTACTGAACGAATTATTAAATTAATAAATATAAATTTAAAAAAATACAACTGTTTATTTTCTATGGATACAACTTATTCTAATTTAACAATAAGAACTGATGCTAGTGAAAAATTAATGTTTGCTTCACGATTTTGTTTACCTTCATCTTTTAGATTTAATTCAAATTATAATTACATGCTTGATGTAAGTTTTGGATATTAAAAATAATGAAGGAAACTTATCCATTGAAGGAGCATTAGTTTTTCCTGTTTTTGCTTTAGTTCTTTTAACATTTAATTATGTTATGTATTACATTTCATTATCTGATAACATCTCGAAAGAAATTGCTTTTAATATTATAGAAAATAATTCTAGTTCATATAAAGAATATATTTATAACCTTCCATATACTTTTAAAAAACTAGAACATAAAAATTATAAACGTCTTTCTAATATGGAAGATGATTATCAGATAAGTGGAGATAAATTAAATTACAATATTAATTATAAATATGATATACCATTAAATTTTATTGATGATTATTATAACGAGAAGAAAATTGAAACTAAACTTTTTACGCATGGCTTAAGTCTTCTTGATTATGGTATTAATACTGAATATATAAAAAATGATTTTGATATATGGAGTATGAGTAATATTAATAGAGCTAAAAGCATATCTGATCTTACTGATGCTTTTAGTGAGTTTGATGGTAGCCATATTGATAATATATATAATGATCAAATTGTATCTATGGTTAGCTTGGATTTTAGAAAAGATACTTATAGTAATAATCATAAATTAATTGTTTCAAAATTAAAGAATGATATTAATGAACTTTATAATTTTAAATCTGGAACAGTTAATGGAAAAAATATAAATGAAGATTCTTATAAAGGAAAAATATTTAATTTAATTCTTCCAACTAATGATTATGATAGTTTAATTGAAAAGGATCTTATGATAGTTAAAAATTATGCTCATAATAAAGGCATACAATTTAAAGTGACAATTATTAATTAGGAGGTGATATGGATAAATATATTGGTGATAAAGAAGTGATATTTAAGGTATATGACACATATGCTATTAACTATCAAATTGATATGATTAATAAAGCAAGTGACATTGAAAATGAACTTAACCTTATTAAATTCAAATGTGAAGAAACAAATGATTTAACATGTCTTAAATTTACATACAATAAAAATGGATATATATCATTATGCGATTTTGCAAGAACCTATGAACCTGTTATCAAAGATATTTTAAAAACTAAAATAGATATGTTAGTAACATCTATGCATAATTATTTGCTTAATGAAAATAATTTAATACTTGATAAGAATTTTATATTTATAGATGAAATTGCATATAGATCAAAACAAGAAATCAATTTTAAATTCATATATCTCCCTATTAATAATTTAGATAAAAATTTCAAAGAGTCTTACAATTTTTTAATGAATGAAAATGGTATTTATAAAAGCGATGATCTAATGAAAATTATAGAACATCCATCACCTGATAAGGGAAAACTTTTAGAAAAACTTTTGCAAGATGATATTACTAAAATTGAAGAAACTGATAAGAAAAATAACATGGATTATAAGAAAGAGTATGATAAAGAAAATAAAAGAAATAGATACATAAAAATCTTTGGTATTTTACTATTTTTAATCTTATTAGTTTTAACAAAAAACAGTATGAAGTTTACTATAATTTTATCTATAACATTTATATTTATTTTGCTTGTTATGAAATTGATTGAAAAATATAATAAGGAAATAGATTTTATAAATGAAGAAGTGATGGATGAAACAATGATTATTCAAAGTTATCCATATTTAAGAAAAGGACTTCTTGATGATAAAATATATATAACAACAGATGAATTTAATGTAGGAAAAGATAGCAGTAATAACTATGTAATTAAAAGCCCTAGTATTAGTAAAAAACATGCTATGTTTTTTAGAAATAAATTTGGTTATTACATAAAAGATTTAAATTCTACTAATCATACATTTGTTAATGATGAAAAATTATCACCTAATGATGAAAGACTTTTAGTTAATGGCGATAAGATTATGTTTGGTAATGAAAAGTATCAATTTTACTATGACAAGTAGTTGTTTATAAGTTTTTATATGCTACAATTATTATATTGAAAAGATTTTATGAAAGGGGGATGTATGGACCAAAAACTTTATGAATACAAAGGCGAAGTAGATGAAATAGTTTATTACAACGAAGAAAATGGTTACTCAATATTTGATCTAATACTAGATGATGGAAATATGCTTACATGTGTTGGCACTTGTTACGGTGTCTATCTCGGAGAAAAACTTAAAGTTATGGGTACATTCACTGAACATAAAATTTATGGTAAGCAACTTAAAGTAGAAAGCATTGAAAAAGAAGATATTAAATCTAAAAGTGCTATGATTAAATATTTATCTAGCGGAGTATTTTTTGGCATAGGAGAAAAGACTGCTGAAAAAATAGTTGAAAAATTTAAAGAAGAAACTTTTGATATCATAGAAAATGATTATGAAAAACTTGCTTCTATTAGAGGTATAACTTTTGAAAAAGCAGAAAACTTACACAATGAATTTACACAAAAAAACTCTATGAGAAATTTTATTTTAGAAGCACAACATTATGACATATCTATAAACATGGCTACAAAGATATATGAAAAATATAAAGATAGAGCTATGCATATTATTGTTAATGATCCTTATAAGCTTATTGATGAAATTGACAATGTTAATTTTAAATACGCAGATAAGTTAGCACTTCGTGGTAACATGAAACTTGATAATATTTCAAGAATAGAAGAAGGAATTAGATATGCCTTAAAGAATGCATCACTTGTTGGACATTGTTATCTTCCTAAAGATGAACTAATAAGAGATGCTAAAAACATATTAGAAATATATGATGATGAAAAAATAATTGAAGGTATAAAAGCACTTATTAAAGACAAGAAAGTATACTTAGTAAAAGACAATGGAGAAGATAGAATCTTCTTAAAGAAATTTTACTATGCTGAAAAAAATGTTTCAGATAAGATTCGTGATATGTTATCACTTGATGATTATGAAGACTTAGGCAATACTACTATACTTGCAACAAAGATACAAAAGAAAACATATGAAAAGAAACAAAAAGATTTAGTTAAAAAAGAAAGAGAAATTAATCGTATTTTAAAAGAACTTGAACTTGATCTTTCTGATGAACAATATGAAGCTGTTCTTAACTCTCTTGCATCTGAAGTTAGTATTATTACTGGAGGACCTGGAACAGGTAAAACAACAATTATTAATGTTATAGTTAAATACTATGAACTAAACAAAAAGAGAGTTACTCTTGTAGCTCCAACTGGTCGTGCTGCAAATAGAATGAGTGAAGCAACTAAAAAAGAAGCTTCAACAATTCATAGATTACTAGAAGTACAACCAGTATCAATAGAAAATGAATCACAACAATTTGCTCGTAATGAAGATAATCCATTAGAGACTGATGTAATTATTATAGATGAAATGTCTATGGTTGATATTTTATTATTTAATAGTTTTCTAAAAGCAGTTGAACTTGGAACTAAATTAATTTTAGTGGGAGATGAAAAACAATTACCTAGTGTTGGACCAGGTAATGTTTTAAAAGATTTAATTAACTCTAAAAAAATTAAAACATGTTTCTTAACTCAAGTTTTTAGACAAGCTGAAGAAAGTAACATTATACGTAATGCTCACTTAATAAGAAATTCTAAAATGCCAATATTGAATGGAAATGATAAAGACTTTTTCTTTATTAATACCAATAGTGATATTGTTGCAGAAAAAACAATCATAGATTTAATTAATAAAAGATTACCTAAATATCTAAATTGTGCATCTCGTGATATTCAAATATTATCACCGATGAAAAAAGGTACACTTGGAACAATTAACTTAAATGAAAAATTACAAAAGATATTAAATCCTAACGACACTTTATTTAAAAATGAAGGTGAAGTTAAATACGGTAATAAGATTTTTAAAACTGGTGACAAGGTAATGCAAATTAAAAACAACTATGAAATAGAATGGAGAAAAATTTCTTATCTTGGTGTCACTGGTGAAAAAGGAACAGGTGTGTTTAATGGTGATATTGGGCGTATTATTTCAATTGATAATTTAAGAGATGAAATCAAAGTGAAATTTGATGACGGTAAAGAAGTTACTTACGAAACTAATATGCTTGATGAATTAGAACTTGCTTATGCAATTACTATTCATAAATCACAAGGATCAGAATATAAAGCTGTTATTATTCCAACTCTTAGTATTCCATTATTACTTGCTAATAGAAATTTACTTTATACAGGAATTACTAGAGCTAAAGAACTTATAGTTCTTGTTGGAACTAAAGATGCAATTTATGATATGGTTCGTAATGATACAGATGAAAAAAGATATTCAAGTTTAAAAGATCAATTGATATTTAAAATTAATAATGGTGATTAATATGAAAGCAAATGATTCTATAAACGATTTTAAAACATTACAAAAATTAAGAGACTTTAAATTTGAAGAAGATAAAACTATTATAGTGGAAGATATATCTTCTTCTTTTTCATACAAAAAAACTTCTAGTTTTAAAAGATTGTTTAAGAAAATCATAGATGACTTTTATCCACCACGATGTTATATGTGTGGTAAGACTAAAGTTAATTTTGATGAATCATTTGTTTGCGATAACTGTATAGAAATTTATAAACAATATAAAGTTAATAAAAGTTTTTATGATGAGGTAACAAAAAAAGAAATAGGAAAAAGCGTATATCGTTATGATGGTGTTGTTAGATATTTAGTTCAAAAATTAAAATTTAACAAAGATAAAAAAATAGCAATTGCACTTAGTGAACTTGCATGTGATGATTTAAAAGAATTTTTATCACATCATCATGTTAATTTTATGATACCAATGCCTATTCACAAAGATAGACTTAAAGAAAGAGGATTTAATCAGTCTGATTTAATAGCTAAAAGATTTTATGAAAAAACAGGCTTACCTTATATGACTGATGTTATTGGCAGAACGAGATATACTGCACCTCAATCACAACTAGCGAATAAAGATAGAGCAAAAAATATAGCAGGATCATTTGAGATATTAAAAGAAGATGAACTTTTTGGTATGGATGTTTTAATTATTGATGACGTTTATACAACTGGTGCTACAATTAATGAATGTAAAAAAGCATTATCTGAAACTAAAGTTCGTAACATATATTTCTTTACAATTGGTGTATCAAGTGATCAACTTAAAAATGAAAAAAATAATTTAAATGATAAAAATGATTAAAAATTTCTAGATATTTTAATTTTACTCCTTAAGAAAAAAATATTCCTGTCCGATATATAAGGTACAGGAAGTACGATGAGGAATGTTCAAATACTTGAACATTATACAAGGAATGTATGTTTGCCTCTAGTAAAAATTTTAATTTGAGGGGGAAATATCATGAAAATCAACACAAAACATTTCGGTGAAGTAAACATCGAAGACAACAAAATCATTAAATTTGCTGAAGGAATACCTGGATTTCCAAATTCTAAGAACTATGTAATGCTATCAAAAAGAGATCAAAATGAATTATTCTGCTGGTTACAATCAGTTGATGAAGCAGATACAGCATTTGCATTAACAGTTCCTTACGTATTTTATCCTGATTATAAACCAGATGTAGCTGATAGTGAACTTGCTACAATTGGTGTACATGGACAAGATGATATGAAAGACATTTCTGTTTTCAATATCATGGTTATTCCAAACAACGCTAAAGAAGCAACAGTAAATTTAAAAGCACCTGTAGTTATTAATGAAAAAACAAATATGGGTGGACAATTTATAGCAAACAATGCTGACTATACTGTTAGACACAAATTAGCAGATTTAGTACAAATGTATGCATAATAATTAAGGTATAAAGGATCTAACGCAAAATGAGGGAACCAAAACTGTAAAGTTTTGGTTCCCTTTTTAATGCAAAAACATAGCGAACCTTATATAATAATGTTGACCAAAAAATCTATTATAAGTACCGTTCACTATGAAAATAATTATAACAAAGATGTTTGAAATTTAAAAGAAAATTAGATAGAATATGTATGGTAATGAAATTAATATTTAATATATGATCAAAATGTTTATTAAATGTGTTAAATATCAGATATAATTTCAAATGGTAATTACAATAACTTTTTAAGAGTTATGTGGGGTTGGTTTTATTTGCATGCAAAAATTTCGTAAAATCTCCCTCATTGCCACAGCTAAAAGTAGCACACCTTAATTCCTTTATAGCAAAAGGCTCTATCCTATGTGGGAGTTTGAAATCCCTCACTTTGGAATAGAGCCGGTATAAATGAGTATCTATGATACTCATTTTTTTATGTGTTAATTTTTATAAAAAATTTTATTGACAAAATATGTAATTTTGTGATAAAATCACCTCATAACTTTGGCAGTTTATTTTTCTGCCTTCACTTGTTTTTTATATAAACGGAGGATAGATAACATGAGTGAAAAAGAAAAATATTTGGATTATATCCAGGTAATAGACGGTAAAGAAAGCTGGAAGGCCAGCGCAATGAGTTATGTGGAGAAGGACGTCTTCAGAAAGCACCCTGATAAAGCATGGGCACTTATTAATGATGATCCTAAGAACATTGAACTCTTTTCAGTCCAGTTTTTGATGGATAACCGTAAGATGGTTGATTACGTATTTAACCGCACATTCAATGCTGCTCGTGAGGGTCGCGAGGAATCATATCTTAGTTACATTCCATTCCAGGTACTTCGTCAGTACTATACTGATGTATTAAGACTTGTTTCGGAAAACGGTATGTTTATTAAGTTTGTTCCTTTTGAACTTCAGAATGAATATGTACAGATTCCATATGAGGCTGTAAAGCAAAATCCAGCAAGCATTAAGTTTTGCTCACCAAGAGCGCTTATTGATTATCCGGACATTTGCCTTATGGCATTAAAAGCAGGCTGGGAAAATTTTTTCTTGATTCCAAGCGAGGTCAGAAATAGATTTTCTTTTAACCTTTTAAATTAGTTTGATAGGGGAGCTTTGCTCCCCTTTTCAAATGTTTTGCCTTTTAATTTGGATTATAATTATATTTAATTAATATATATAATAAATAATATTTAGATTGAAAATGATCATAAAAATAATAAATGTATATATAATAGAAGGAAGTTTTCAAAAATTATTTACATAATCATATGACCCCAAAGCCCAAAGCTAGCATATAAGGGAAAAATGAATTGTAAAAAAATATATAAAAATATGCAATTTCTATTGACTTATTGTTTGTATTATGGTATTATATCAACTAAATATGAGAGTGTTTGACGCTCTTTTTTATTGCTAAAATTTAAGGAAAAGGAGACACAAAAATGTTAGAAAAAATTACTTTAGAATGTACAGAATGCAAATCAAGAAACTATGACACAAAGAAAAACAAAAAGAAACATCCAGACAGAATGGAAATGAATAAATATTGTAAATTCTGTGGTAAACACACAGCACACAAAGAAACTAAATAATAGTATATTAAGGAGTAAAAACATGAAACTAAAAAACTTCTTTGGAAATTTAAAGAAAGAATTTAATCAAGTTATATGGCCAACTAAAGAAGATGTTACAAAGAAAACAGCTTTAGTATTAGTTATATCATTTGTATTAACATTACTAATCTTAGGATTAGATACATTATATCAATATGGATTACACGACTTTTTAGCAAATTTATAAAATTTGGGGTGAAAAATGGCTGATGAATTTAAAGATATATCATTAGATGATATCAAAAATGAAGAATGTAGATGGTACGTAGTACACACTTATTCTGGGTATGAAAATAAAGTTAAATCAACTTTAGACAATATCATCGAAACAAGAAATATTAGAGAATTAATACCAGAAGTAATCGTTCCTGAAATGAATGAAATGACTACTACAAAATCTGGTGTAAGAAAAGAAGTAACTAGCAAGGTATTCCCTAGCTATGTTCTAGTTAAAATGGTTATGAATGACTACACATGGTTCATTGTAAGAAATGTCCGTGGAGTAACAGGATTTGTAGGACCTGGATCTAAACCAGTACCTTTAACAGAAAAGGAAATCTTAGAACTAGGTGTTGACAAATATACAGTTAATGTTGATTACGAAGTTGGTGATGATGTTAGAATCACTGACGGAGCATTCGCGAATTCTACTGGTAAAGTATCTAAAGTTAATGCAGATAAGAGAACAGTTGTTGTAACTCTTACAGCATTCGGTAGAGAAACTCCAGTTGAAATAGATTTATCAAGTGTAGAAAAATTATAGATTTGGTAGGAGGTGAAATAAATGGCAAAAGAAATTACAGCAAAGATCAAATTACAAATTGAAGCAGGTAAAGCTAACCCAGCTCCACCAGTTGGACCAGCACTTGGTGCTAATGGTGTAAATATTATGGATTTCTGTAAACAATTCAACGATGCTACTAAAGATCAAATGGGAATGGTTGTACCAGTAGTTATTACTGTATACAAAGATAGATCATTCGATTTTATTACTAAAGTATCACCAGTTGCTAACTTAATCAAAAAAGAAGCAAATGTTAAATCTGGATCAGGTGTTCCAAACAAAAACAAAGTTGCTAAATTAACAAAAGATCAAGTTAAGAAAATTGCAGAAACAAAAATGAGCGATTTAAATGCTAACTCAATCGAAGCTGCTATGAGCATGGTTGCAGGTACTGCAAGAAGCATGGGAATAACAGTTGAAGAATAATTACATCTAATATGTAATAAAAATTAAATTAAGAAAACAAAACAAACAAACAAATCATAATCGAGAGATTTAAAATCTAAAAATCGAAAACAAGATAAATCAAACAATTTTAAAAATTACGTGGAAGACTTAATTGTCGCCATACCACAAGGAGGAAGAAATGTTTAGAGGAAAAAAATATCAAGAAGCTTCTAAATTAGTTGAAAACGGAAAACTATATGATGTTAAAGAAGCAATTGAAACAGTTAAAAAATCATCATACACAAAATTTGATGGTTCTGTAGAACTACACGTTAAATTAGGTGTTGACTCAAGACAAGCTGACCAACAAGTTAGAGGTGCTGTAGTACTACCTAATGGAACAGGTAAAAAAGTTAGAGTATTAGTAATTACTAAAGAAGGAAACTTCAAAGCTGCACAAGAAGCTGGAGCTGATTATGTAGGAGCTGAAGAAATGATTCAAAAAATCCAAACAGAAAACTGGTTAGATTTTGACGTTATGATCGCATCACCAGATATGATGGCTGCTATCGGACGTATTGGTAGATTACTAGGACCTAAAGGATTAATGCCAAACCCTAAAACAGGAACAGTTACACCAAATGTAGCTCAAGCTGTTAAGGATGCAAAAGCAGGTAAAGTAGAATACAGATTAGACAAAAACAATATCATTCACTTAATGATTGGTAAAGTTTCATTCGAAGATGATAAATTAATGGAAAACTTTGATACAGTTATGGGAGCTATCTTAAAAGCTAAACCAGCTGCAGCTAAAGGACAATACGTTAAGAGCGTAAGTTTATCAGCTACAATGGGACCTGGTGTTTCTATAAACCCAGCAGTTCTTGGATAATATTTAGTATTCAAACATGAATTTGAAAATAATTTTAAATTATTAATAGAGCCATAGAAAACAGGGGGTGAAAAACCGTAAGCATCCTGTCGAGGCAATGTACGGATTAGAAATTTTCTTTTCGCCCATTGCATGGCTAAAAGAAAATTTTTTTATTGGGAGGTGAAACGAAAATGGCAAGTTTAGAAAACAAAAAAGCAGTAGCAGAAGAAATTAAAGAAAAAGTTGACAAAGCAGTTTCAATGGTATTATTAAAATACAATGGAATCGATGCAGAAAAAGAAACACAACTTAGAAAACATTTAACAGAAAACAATGTTGATTACAAAGTATACAAAAATACAACAATCAGATTCGCAGTTGATGGAACAAAATTTGATGAAATCAAAAAAGATTTAGAAGGACCTACAGCTGTAGCATTCAGCTATGACGATCCAACATCAGCTGCAAGAAATTTATACGACATCGTTAAAGATTGTGAAGCTCTTGAATTAAAAGCAGGAGTTGTTGAAGGAGTTTACTACGACAAACAAGGAATCCTTGAAGTTGCTAAAATCCCTTCAAGAGAAACATTACTTTCAAAATTACTTGGAAGTATGCAATCAC